>JBEKKG010000406.1:0-6812 GCA_050010835.1 Planctomycetota bacterium | reverse complement strand
CTAGCAACAGGAGCTGCGCCGCCGAAACCGGAACGTTCCAGTCTTCCTGCAGGTAGGAAAGGTAGAACCCGCCAAATGCGCACAGCAGACCCGTCAGGCTGGCGCCGGCATACAGGACGGTCATGTTCCGCGAGAAAGGCAGCAGCACCAGCGCGGGCAGAATAAGGAACCCGAAAATGCACAGCGGCCCGGCGCCCATGCCTCCCAATGCGATGGTCGTACAGACCAGCAGGTTGTTGATGAACGAAAGCGTCCTGGCCGGCGCGTGGGAAGTATACATCAGCGCCGGATCGAAAAGCAAAGCTACCAAGGCGTGCCGCAGCCACAGCAACACCACGGTTACGGCGGCCATTCCCGCCGCCAGCCAGAGCAGGTAATTGTTGGAAACGGCCAGAATCTCGCCTCGCAAGACGTCCAACATGCCCAGCTCCGGAACAGCGCGGCTGGCAGCCAGAGCCATCACTCCCGCCGCCGCAATGGCGTATATCCCGGCCGATTCGGCGTCTCTCGCGGTTGCGAAACGGGAATGCTGGATGGACTCCCAGAGCAGACACAACCCCATCAGCAGCAAGGCGCCCAGCAGCGCTACGCCAAAGAACATCTTTTCGTGCGCGTGGTCGCTGAAGTTTACCCCGCATATCGAACCGGCGAGGAGCGTCAACGCTACCCCCAGCGTCGCGCCCGAAGGCAACGCGATGGCCATAATCACGCGCCGACCCAGCACCAGATGGACGCCCACCAGCGGCACGACGGCGCCGATTATCAGGCTCGCATACAGTGCTTTGCGAAGCGAGAAATCAGGGCTAAGGATTTCCCACAGTTTGTGCAGCATTTGCGCCTCCCAGGCTATCCGTAACCGTTCAGTTTCCGAGCCGCGCGCGTCAGCAAGCGGCAATCACCGCTCCCTTGCGGTCGCGGCTCGGATACCCAAGGGTTGCAGCTATCCTTTAATGGCCTCCAGCAGGGCCTTAATGTTGTAATCAATCATCTCAATCCACGTCTTCGCCTCGGGTACGCCGCCCACCATTACCGCCAGCTTGGCGACCTTCGCTCCGGTCTTGGCGGCGATCTCGTTGGCCAGGTTGGCCGAATACTGCGGTTCGCGGATTATGATCTTTGCGCCTTTGGTCTTCATCTCCTCGATGAGCGCCGCGGTATGGCTGCTGGAAGGCGGGATGCCTGCTTTGGGCTCGACCGTGCCCACTTCCTCGAGCCCCAGGAAGTCCGCAAGATAGGCCATGTCGGGATGATGCGAGACGAACTTCACTCCTTTCAAGGCCGCGGCGGCTGCCTTCCATTCCTTTTCCTTGGCCTGGATTTTCTCGAGGTACTTCGCCAGGTTGGCCTCAAAATCCGCCTTGTATTCAGGCGCGTTGGCAATCAACCCCTTGGCGATATTCTGCGCCATTAGCGGCCCCATGTCCGGCCCTGTGTTCACATGCGGGTTGCCTGCCGGGTGTTGTTCGCCCTCCTTGCGGCCAACGTTCACCGGAACGTCTTTGGGTACGACACCCTCGGACGCGATGATATCCCCTTGGTGCCGCGGCTGGATTTTCTGATTGCTGCACACCTCCACCAAGGCCGGCAACCAGGCGTGCTCGTTCTCCAGCCCCATCTCAATGAGCACGTCGGCCCTGGCGAGCTTTGCGGCCAGGCTGGGCCGCACAGCCACTGCGTGGACGTCTTCGGTCCCGTTGGCCATGGATTCTACCTCAACATGCGCGCCTCCAATCTCGCGGGCCATGTCCGCGAAATCAGGAATAGAGGCGATCACCTTCAGTTTCCGGCCGCTTTGCTCACTGGCCCCGGCGGCCGCGTGCAGCCCTGCGAATACACTGACTAGCGCCAGGAGGAACGTTGTTCTTTTCATTGCAATCTTTCTCCTAACCAGAGGTTATCGGTCAGTCTGCGCCATCTCAGCGCAAATCAAAGTTGTGGGTGTGTGCGCCCCAGAAAACCGTCCATTGCAAATAGGCCTCGTTCGCCTTCTTGCCGTCGGGGTACTCGTGCCGGTCGTATTCCAAGCGCAGACGGCTGAACTCGCTGAATTTGTAACTCACGAATGCCGTGTAGGTCTGTTCCAGGTTGCGGTGGGTGAGCACATTCGGATCCACATTCTCGAAGAGGTCCGCGCGCGGCCCAACGGACCAGTTCCTGTCTATGAAGTACTCAAGGTAGCTATAGCCGCCGTGGCCGAGCTTGCTCACTTGCGTGTAGGTAGACGGAGTGCTCGGATCCCCTGACGGAATCGTCATTGTGCTGCGCAGATTATTGCGCATCAGCTCCGTGCCCCAGACGAGCCGTTCGCGCAGCCCGATCCCTTGGGGATGCCATTTATACGTGATCTCCATATTCAGCAGGTCGCGCCGGGTATTGGGATCGGGAACCTGGAGGGACGAAGCACCCCATTCAAAGGTATGGTCCTGGCCATAGTCGAAGCTGGTCAAGGCTTTTGTGAAATACGTCAGATCCTCCGCATCGCGGCGGGTTCCCAGAGGTTGAATCGGAAAACTCGCGCCCGCTTTGTTGAAGACGCCGCCCGTAATCTGAAGAAAGTGGTCTATGGGTATCAGAGCTGCGACCTGCACGCCGTCGCCCTGGCTCTCGCCTCCTATATAGTGGTCCAGGGAAGGCGGGCGCGTGGTGAACGGCAGGTCGTGGTCGTGAATCATGTCCAGCCGGCCGAAGGGCATAAAGAACCGGCCGCCCTTGATCGTGGCGTAAGAAAGAGAAGTAGTGTAGATTGCGGCCTCTTCGAGGGACGGGGCCGCCTCGTCATTGTTCGTGAGATCCGGGGTCGCATTCAGTACCATGTACGTCTTGAAATATGGGTCTACATCCGCATAGCAGACCAATTCGGCGCCCCGCACGGTGAAGTCGCTGCCAGCGGGACGGTCTGTATGGCTGCTGCTACCGTCGTAGGCGCGGAAGGAAGTGTCTATCGCCGCCCCAATCGCCATGTTGAGGTCGTTGGGCTTCTTGCGGGAGGCTATCCTGATCGCCTCACCGGACTGCTTTTCAGCCAGTTCCAGGCGTTGCATAACCTGGTCCGAGGCACTGACAATAGGCGCCTTAGTGGTCAGAGATGTCAGGACATTCTGCTGCTCTAGCATTTTCCTTCTTTGCTCATCAATGGTCTGTTGCTGAGCTTCCACTTTCTGACTTAGCTTTTCCATCTGGGCTTGCATGGCACGCAAGCGGGTTTCCACGTCGTCTTCCGCGGCTGCCAATTGCATGGCAGCCAGCCAGAGACACAGAGCAACTGTCCGGCCAAACATGGTTCACCTCCTCCAAAAGGCTCAAGGGAGTGCGTAGCTGGCAGCCACAACCAGGGCTGATCAACTAGCGCTCGTATACCGGCGCCGGGGGCGCCGCGGCATGTCAGTAATCAAACGCAAACCGGCAATCGGCGCTGGCCAATTGCCTGAGAAGGACAGGAGTTAATGCTTACGCAACAGAAGACGGCGGGCCCTGCCCATGGGGCAGAACCCAGATAGCACTACAGATGTGTTGTCTTGGCGTCGGGAGCTTCCGCCCACCAACGACAAGCTCTCCGTAAACCAGCGCGACCCGTGCGACCACAGTGGGGGGGCGCGCGCTCAACTGGCATAGCGGACAGTCTTTCGCACCCAGGTCCGCTTGTCTAAATTCCGCATTGGGTGTTCCTGCCTGGCGGACGTGGTGGCCACATTGCGCGCACCCGCAGCACGCGGTCTGCTCCGCATGGCCGAGGCCATGGATGATGGCGTGGATACTGGCGCCAAACCACACGATTTGAGCAGTTAGGGCTAAAACAGTTGGCAGCAGTCGCCGGCCAACAGCATGTCTGGAACTCCCATACTTCATAACTCTATAATACGCAGTTAGAGCAGACACGGTTCGCAGCAATCGCTGGCCAACACCATATTTTGCGCCCCCGCACTTCATGATTGTATGATACACAGCGTTTGTTCCTCGTCAAGGCACTTTGTGGCTATTCTGTGGATCACAGAGAAGCTCCCGGCGCCGGCAGAGCACTTGCCGTTGGCCGGGAGCCTTGCATATAGGTGCTCGTCCTACTTTACCTGCTGGGGATTCCGGGGACATGACCCGATTTCCGGCTGTTTGGAAATCGGGATCGTGTCCCCGGAATCCCCCGTGGCACAAGCCTACTTTACTTGCTGAGGCGCATGGTTATCCTTGAGCATGAGATAGCGATTCATGCCTTCCGATCTGACCTGCAGCCGCAAGCCGAGCTTCAAATCGTGCTTCTTGATCTCGGCCTGGAAGGCGCTCAGGTCGTTCACGGGAACGCCATTGAGGCCCGTCACCACGTCGCCGGGATGCAACCCCGCGTGCGCAGCCAGACTGCCGGGCTCGACCTCGCTTATATAAACGCCTTTCTGGTCCGCAAGGCCCAGTTTCTGCGCACTCTCGGGCGTCAGGTTCTGGAGCGTAAGCCCTAGTTTATCGGTAGGCTCACTGCCGCCCGCAGCCACCGCTTGGGCTTCTTGCTCGGTCACCTGGGCTGCAAGCATCTGGCGCTTGCCATCGCGGAATACCTCGATCTCGACTTTCGAGTTGGGATTGGTGGATGCGACATATTCCCGGAGTTGCATAACGTTCTCAACCGGTTTGCCCCCATACTTCGTGACTATGTCGCCGTCCTTCATGCCGGCCTTTTCCGCCGGGCTGCCTTTATTGACATTGCCAACCAGCGCGCCCTTTGTGCCTTCGTAGCCGAAGGACTTGGCCATATCTTCGTCGAGATTCTGGATAAGAACGCCCAGCCAGCCGCGCTCGACGTGGCCTTTGCTGATCAAGCTGTCCTTGACAGCCTTGGCTCTATTGATAGGGATAGCGAAGCCTACGCCGGCGAAAGACCCCGTCTGGGAAGCGATCGCGGTGTTGATCCCGATCACCTCCCCGTGCAGGTTCACCAGCGGCCCGCCGCTGTTGCCCGGGTTGATGGCGGCGTCGGTCTGGAGGAAGTCTTCATAGTCGGTGATCCCGACGTTTGAGCGGCCCTTGGCGCTGACGATCCCTTGCGTCACCGTATGGTCGAGGTTGAAGGGATTGCCGATGGCCAGGACCCATTCCCCGATCTGAATGTTGTCCGAGTTGCCCAGTTGCGCGGGGATCAGATCCTTCGCATCAATCTTGAGCACGGCCAGGTCGGTCTTGCGGTCCGTGCCGACCACTTTGGCCGGGTAGTTCTTGCCGCCGCTCAGCTTCACCTCGATATTGTCCGCATCACTTACTACATGGTTGTTCGTAAGGACATATCCGTCAGCGCTTACGATCAGGCCGGAGCCCATTCCACGCTGCTCAAAGCGTTGGTCGGGCGCAGCCTGGCCAGGCATATCGAAGAAGTTCTTGAATAAGTCATCCCCCAAAAAGCCCCTGAAATCCCCCTCTTCCGGTGGTTGGGCCATGCCGTGATGTCTCAGGGACATCGTTTTCATAGTTCGGGACGATTCGATATTGACGACCGACGGGCCGACGGCCTTGGCCACGTCCTGGAACGCTTGTGACACTTGCTCGGCTACCTTGAAGCGCTCGCCCGTCAGCGCCTCCCGCGCCGCGAGGGCCTTGCCCGTTTCCACCGCGTAGCTGACATTCCTAACCGCCACGGGCAGACCAAAAACACAGAACGCGGCCACAAGGGCCACCAGAAGAAGGCAGACTGACAGTTTCTGCCGTTGCATGCAACACCTCCTTGACAAGCCCTGGATCTTTTCCCATACCCTCCTGAATTGACAGACGCTCCACGGGCCGGACCTTCAAATTAGTGCCGGTAGGACAGCCTTTCCAGGCTGTCCGGACAGGCTGGAAAGCCTGTCCTACTCAATTGTGCCGAGGATAAATGAGAGCAGCAGAAGCATCAGGACGGTTGTAGTTATCAACACGAAAATACGGTCACGCTGGTAGAGAAACGCCAGGATCGAGACCGCAACCCGCAGTATGGGCGTGGCGATCAGCAGCAGCAGGCCCAGCGAGACAAAGCCTTGGCCGCGGCCCGCCAGCAGGCCGTCCCTAACTGAGCGCAAGGTATGAGGTATTGCCCCGTGCGGATGGGTCAGCCGTTGCAGCTCGGTCGCCGAGTCAAGATAGCTAGGATGGTGCAGAAACGTCAACACTGTGCCAAAGACGATGAGCGCGAGGCTGACGGCCACGCCGGTACGCAGCAGGGCACTGATCAGCAATTCCACCCTCCGGACGCGCGGGTCCTGCTCATGGCCGTCGGGCTGGGCGCTCTGGAGCGTCATCGCAGGCCCTTCCAGATCATCTGCGCCGACACGACCAGGAGCACTACGACGAATGCAGCCCGCAACGTGCGGCTGTCCAGCTTGCCGAGCAGCCTTGAGCCTGCCGTGGCTCCGAGAACCACGCCGGCAGCGACGGGCGCCGCGATGAACGGATCAATGTCTCCACGTGCAAAGTACACTCCCGCGCTCGCCGCGGCTGTGACGCCGATCATGAAGTTGCTGGTGGCCGAAGAGGCCTTGAGCGGCATCCGCATGGCCAGGTCCATCGCCGGCACTTTCAGCACGCCCGACCCGATGCCCAGCAAGCCACTGAGGGCCCCGGCCAGGTACATCAGCAACAAACCCAGCTTCACGTGTGTCACGCGATAGACGATCTCGCGCGCCAGCGATTCGTCGTAGTATGCGCCGTGCAAACGCAGGCGCTCGGCCCACGGGTCGGGCGCCACCGGCTCCTGGTGCTCCCGAGTGCGGCGCAGCATCGCCAGGGACGAACCGGCCATGACCAGCCCGAAGATGAGGAAGAGCCAGCGGCCGTGGACCACACCGGCGAGAAAAGCCCCAGTG
>JBEKKG010000405.1:0-6825 GCA_050010835.1 Planctomycetota bacterium | reverse complement strand
CACCAATCGTCCTTGGGGTCGTCGCCGGCGGGGCGCACGGTCTCATCGTGGTTGAAGGACAGCCCGCCCGGGTGCAGCCACATCTCCCGCATGGACGGCGTGTACATCGCGGCGAAGTCCAGCATCAGCGGCGCGCCCTTGGCGTACAGGACCCACGTGCCGCGGTCGTTGTGCCCATGCCCCCAGGAGAACGAGCCGGCGTAGCCTTGCACGTACGCTTCGTCGGCCCGCGGGAAACCGTTGCGCATCACGAAGCCGTGCCCGAGGTAGTGCTCGGAGACGAGCTTGGGCGCGGCCGTTTCGAAGCCGGGATCGAGGAGCTTGAACGCGGAGTCCGCGTGGCCGCCCAAGGCATTGGGGCCGTTCTCCTTGACGCCCCAGGCGAGTTGGTGTGCCAGCTCCGGGTTGGTCTTCTGGAAGAAGCCGGCCAGCACGGCCAGCGTATAATCACAATCGTAGTAGCCGTCGCCTTCGGGGCATTGCGAGCGGAACCCGCCGCGCACGTCCGGCGGCAGCAGTGTGGCGAGGCGTGTATGTCCGGCCGCGGCGAGGCGCTGGCTGGCGCGCGTGATGTCAGTGCCGCCGCAGGACTGCAGCGCGGCGAGCGCCAGCGCGGGCATGCCAATGGCCATGCCGCCGTAGTGCGGGCATTCCAGCGTGACGCCGCTTTCGTTCACCTGGCTGACCACGAGCAGTGTCACCACGTTGGCGAGCGTGTCGCGCCAGGCCTTGCCCTGCGGATGATTGGGCAGCAGCGCCGCGATCCGGCAGGCGCGGCATTGGACCTGCGACATCATGTTGGCCGAACCCCAGGCGAAGCCGGCCTCCCGCGGCGGCACAAAGTCCGGGTGCAGGGCGAAATACACAATCGCCGCCAGCCATTTCCGCAAGTCGCTGTTCTGTTCCGGCGTGCAGGCAGGACTCGACAGCGCGTCTTCGGCCAGATCGGCGTACACGCCCTCTTCGATGCCGAAGTCCATGTGCCCTTTGTCAATCTGCGCGAAGTGCCGCACGAGGCCGCTGGTCCTCGCCAGCGCTTCGGCCACGCACTTTTTGTCGGCCTCGGCCGGGGCCGCGCGGGCCTCGAGGTCCTTCTTCGTCTCTTCGAGCGTCTTGCGGGTGCGGCGCGATTCGTAGCGCACGCGGTCGCCTTCCGGCACGTACACGCGCGGATACTTGGCCGGCTCAGTGTACGCCAGGACCCAGTCCTTCAGCGTGTTGAGAGTCAGCCGGCCGAGCCTGACGTGGCGCAGCATGATGTCGGAGGCCCAGACGTCCTTTTCGCTGATTTTAGGCCCGCCGCGGTCGTTGAGCACGTGCTTGCCCAGCGTGCGCTCCATGCCGCCGATGCCGTAGACGCGCTTGCCCAGGCACACCGGCGCGCGGAAGAACGCTTCGCCGTTCTTCCGGCGCTCGAAGGTCAGGCAGGTGGTCATGGTGTATTGCTTCAGGGTGCTGTCAGGGTGCGGGGTGATGTCGGGATGCAGCCAGCGGCTGGGCTGAAGCGCGACTACCGCAAGCATGGGCGCGGGGTCCTTGGAATTGTACAGGCCGAGGTAGAGGCTTTCCTCATCGCCCCACTGGAGGTAGGCGTTGAGGTAGGCGAAGCGGCCGTCCTGATCGAATTTCAGCCCGCCGTCGCCTTCCAGAAGGTTGTTGTATTGGCTGCGGCCGTGAAATTCGGCGCTGTCCGGCTGGAGTCCCTCATTGAAGGAGAAGGCATAGAAATCCGGCGTGGGCAGCTTGGCCATAGTCTGGCCCCACCAGTCCCAGATGAGCGCGCTTTCGGGCGGATCGAACTTGGGATAAACGTAGCCGTACTGGACGTCCGGCTTCATCCCGTTGACGCCGCTCATGGGGTAGCGTTTGCCTTCCGAAAGATTGTACTCCTCGCTGATGACCGCGAGGTCCTGGCCGGCGTTGAGTTCCACGGTAGCGGCATAGAACTTGCCGCCCTCGAAGTCGTAGCGCATCTCCGCGCGGGCGAAGACCGGCCCGGCAGCGGTGATCTTGACGCTGTAGCCCGAGCAAGCGATGTCCGTCTGCCACCAGCCCTTGCCAATCCACTTGCCGGCCTTGGGATCATTCGCCGGACCCGGCAGGCGCACGGACTGGATGGGCGCGGGCAGTTTGTCGGCTGCCACCGGCGGGTTGAACGACTTGCTGAAGCCCAAGAGCTTTATGCCGGTCTTGGATGTCTCGAATGCAATCGCGTGCCCGTCGGAACTGAGCTTGAGGTCGCTGCCTTGCAAGGCCATGGAGAACCGATCACCCTCAACAAGGCTGATAGGAAGATCGGCCACCTGAACGTTCTTTTTCTCCGTGCCGGCCGTCAGCGTCCAGGAGCGTTTTTCCGAGGGCTTCAACGTGGCCATGAAGGAAACCAGCGCCTGCTTCAGCGTCTTCCCGTCCGGCCACAGTTCGATGGCCGACAACTGGACGGACACTTTCTGCCCGGCAGCGTCCTTGAGTTCCACGCCGTCCGGGGCGGCCTCGCCCTTCGGAAAGCTCACCGTATACGAGACGCGATCCGGACCCCAGTCAAGCCCGAACGGCTCCTCGATGCTGAAGGTCCGCTCGAACGCAGCGCACGCCGTGGCGTGAAGAAGGAAGAGGGAACAGATCAGGAGTAGCCTCGTCCGAGCCGCGCGCGTCAGCAAGCGGTCAGGGGCAGCGCGCGGGCAAATGCTATGGGAATCATGGGAAGAATGGGAAGAATGGGAGCTATGTAACCGCTCCCTCACGGTCGCGGCTCGGACAAAACGGTTATCCACGATCCACAATCCTTTCTCTGTGTCCTCTGTGGCAACTAGAACCTAACTTTGCCGTACAGCTTCGGGTTGTCGCAGTCGTATTGCGGCGCCCAGGTGTAAGCGCGGTTGCCGTTGATGTACGGGCTGGCGCACAGGTTCAGGCCCCAGACGTCGCCCTTACGGGGCGTTTTGCCCAAGAGCTTGAAAGGCAGCCAGACGGTGGTCTCCCAGTGGTCCTCGCCGGCATCGAAAGCCGTGCGCACGGGCAAGTGCGTGCGCGCGCCCATTGAGACGCTGCTTCCTTCCGGCCAGACGATGAACATTTTCCCCTGACGGCCCTTGTTCTCCACGTCCACGAAGACGCGCATGATGAAGGAGTCGCTCCCGGAGCCTTTCCATTTCTCCCAAAGCGCTCTGCGCGCGGCCACGTCCACGCACTCTTCGCGCAAGGCGACGACCAGGGCATTTCGAGTGTGGGACAGACGCAGGTAGAGTTTCTCCTCGCGCTTGTAATTCAGCGGCTTGAAGAAACCGATGAAATCCTCGATGAAATCCTCGCCGGCGCGGAAGCAATCGTCATGGCGCAGTTGCGTAAGCGTTTCATTGTCCGGGCCGCAAAAAGCCTGCGGAGGAGTCAGCCCTTGCTGCTCAAAGAGCAGATAGCCGCGCCAGCGCAGCACGTTGGCTGCGAATCCGGCGTGCTCGGGCGCCCGCAGCCCGGCGAGGGCCGCATCCACACTGAGCAGAGCCTTCCTAAGGCATTTCCGCGCGTGGCCGAGCGAGCTCTGGTCATGCAGGCGGAAAGGCCGGATCACGCGCCGAATTTCGTTGTAGTGCCGGCGCGAGGCCACGTAGTCCGCAAAGGCCTCCGGCGGATACGGCTTCGCGTTCATAAGTCGGAGCAGCTCGCGGGCCAGAGCGATTTCAATGCCCGGGTTCAGATTGAGCATGGTTACGCGAAGCACGTTCTTGAAAGCCGCGCCGGCGCGGTCCGGGACAAGCTTGGCCACGGCTTCGAGTTCCGCCAAACCCTTCCTCACGGCTGCGGGCTGGCTGCTGCGCGTGCGCGCGAAATACAGCGGATAGAACGCCAGCGCGGCCTTGATTTCACCGCCGACGTATTCGCCCACGAGGGAGTTGTGCTGAATGTGCGGCGCAAGCTTGGCGGCCGCTTCCGCGCCAGCCGCGCGTTTGTAAGCCCGCAATGCCTGTTCGGACTCAAGCTTGTGCTTCCGCAGCAGCCTGACGATGACGCCGGGGTTGAGCTTGGCTTTGGGTTTCTTGGGATCAACGAAGTCGAGGATGTACTGATACTGGTTGTCCGGGGTAACGCGCGAATCTATGGTCTTGGTTATCCAGGAGGCCACGTAACCCACGTTCCACATCGGGCGGCGCGCCTGGTGGTTGAGCTGGGTGACCGGGTAATAGTAGAACGGCTCCTGGATTGTCGAATACCGGCCGCGGTTGAGGAAGCCGTCGTAGGCCGAGGTCAGCCAGAATTGCTGGTAGGTCAGCAGCACAAGCTGGCTGGAAGCGCGGATGGCCTTGAGGAGCGCTTTGCCGCCCGCGAGTCCCGATTTATCGGGATTGCGTTCAGCCAGCAGCGCCGCCTGTGCGGCCGGCGGGCGTTGCACCCGATTGATGTAATCCACCGCCGCCTGAAGGTGCAGGAAGTTGAAGCGGCTCATGGCCAACTCATGCTCGGGGAATACGCAATTCGGGTCCGGCAAGTCCGCGGAGAAGAGTTCGCGGTAGGAGTGGAAGGAGAGCGAATCGGCGCCCTTGGCCTGCGCGTCCGCGAGGAGTTGCTGCACGAAAGCGTAATCGGACCAGAGCTGGCCGCAGAGGTTCGTGCCGCAGTTGTGGCAGGGGCCGGCGCAGTACATGAATTCTATCTTCTCGCCGAGGGCTTTCTTCCACTCCCGGACGCGGCTGTCCGCGACGGGCAGATAATACGCGTCATTGGTATCCATGATTTTGTGGCTGAGGATGATATGGCCTTTGAAGGCGGACATCATGCGTTTCATGCCTTCAAAGCTGGTGTAATCCCACAGCCGGCAGACCATCAGCGGCGTGCGGGCCATGCGGTTGAACTCCGGGATCGCCGTGCGCAAGACGTGTTCGTGGGCGCTCCTGTAGCTTTCAAAATTGAAGTACAGGCCGTCCAGGTCCGGCAACTGGCGAAACACCTCGCGGTAGCACCAACTGCAGTAGCGCTCGACCTCGGGGTGGACGATGTTGCTGAAGCGCCCGGTGCTGGGGATTTGATACTGCTGCGCCAGTTGCGGCGTGAAATGCCCGACGTAGTGTTGGAAGAAAGTATTCAGTCCATAGCGGTGGGCCATAGCCAGCCCGCGCTGCACGGCGGCCCGCACCGCCTCCCGCGTTTGGGCGGTCTGGCTGGCGGCGCCGGGGTACTCGGCGTAGTCCAGCACGTATTCAAAGAAGTGGTAGCCGGCATAGAAGACCAGGCCGTTGAACTGGTGGCTGGCAATCTGCCGGCAGAGCGCTTCCCAAATCCCGTCCGTGTAGTGCCCCACCCAGCGCGGGCTGGAAGGGTCAAGCTGCAGCTCATGCTTGTAATTGCGCGTGGTGAAGCGCAGCCTGGCGGTGCAGTCTTCCCGCTTGCCGCTGCGCAGGATTTCGGACAGTCTCAGCAGCCCCGAGATCATCCCGACGCCAGAGTTGGCGGCCACTTCCAGCGTGTCCCGGCCGTGGAAGCGGACCGCGTAGTCGTCCGCACCCGCCGCGCCGGGGAAGCGCGCCAACTGCACTACGGTCTCGCCGGAGTGGCTGATATCTCCGGACATGGCAGCCTCCAGGAGCTGGCCGGCAGCCCAGGTGACCCCGTGGTCTGCCGGGCCGAACGACGGTATGGCGCTTGTCTTGGGCACGTTGTTGAGATCCTTTCTTCTATTCCTTGACTGGCATCGTTGCAGGGCTCATCTCACTTGACCGACCTTGGAGCGCTGATTCAAGCGCCTTGATTCTATTCAGCAGCGAGAGCTGCGCTCTCGCCACTCCGAAAAAGCAAATGGGGAGCCAGATGCAGAAGAATCGGAGATCGGAGCTGCCAGCGTGCAGTGCCATGAAGAGAATGATTGCGCAAAAGCCGAAAGGTGCCCAGATCTGGAAGTGGATGTTTCGTTGGTGATTCATGTCTATGTGATCCTCCGCTGGAGTTTCTAACGTCCAAGCATAGCGGCGGTTCGCCCGCGGCACAACAAACGAATGCGGGCGGGACGCCTGCGCGGTGTATGTCGCTGAGTGCGCGACCTAATTGTAGCGCAGACTTCCAGTCTGCTGTATCGCGGGCTTCCAGCCCGCAGACCGTCTTTTGCTTCTCGCGCCGCCCCGAGCTATCCACGCCCTGCCGACTGGAAGTCGGCGATACAGCAGGTTGGAAACCTGCGCTACGGCGGCGCACAGCCGCGGTTTTTTCTTGCGCCGCCGCCGGCACGCAGCACAATTGCGTTTGTCCCAAGCATGAGAGTTGGGCACACACTGGAGTCAAGCCATCGTTGATTACTTGCTGAACGATCTGGCGCTGTTCGCCCTGTTGTCCGCCGCCAAGAACACGCTGCTGCTGACGGCCGTCAGCATGCCGCTGGCCGTGTTCGCGGGCCTGCTGCTAGGCTGGATGCGCCTGTCGCGCCACAGTTGGCTGAAGTGGCCCGCCGCGGCTTACATCGAGGCGGTCCGCGGCACGCCGCTCCTGGTGCAGGTCTTCGTGGTCCACTTCTCTCTGGCGCAACTGGGCGAGCAGTTGCACACGCGGGCGCTGACCTTTGAGCCGTTCACCACCGGCTTCCTCTGCCTGGCGGGGAACTACGCGGCCTACGAGGCGGAGATAATCCGCGCGGGGCTGGAGGCCGTGGACAGAGGCCAGCGCGAGGCCGCCCTGTCCATCGGGATGAGCGAGCGGCAGGCGTTCTGCCTGATCGTCCTGCCCCAGGCGTTTCGCATCGTCGTCCCGCCGTTGATCAACGACCTGATCGCCATGCTCAAGGACAGTTGCCTCGTCAGTGCGATTGGCGTGCCGGAACTGCTCGAGCGCGCCAAGTCCATCGGC
>JBEKKG010000404.1:0-6841 GCA_050010835.1 Planctomycetota bacterium | reverse complement strand
CAGCAGTGCCCGCGCGAACCCGTCAATGCAGGCCAAAGGCGTGCGCAACTCATGGGAGACATTACGGACAAAGCGGGACTTCAGGCGCTCGAACTCAGCTCCTTCGGACTGGGTGCCGTGAGAACCATCCTGGGCGTGGGTACTGGCACGTGTGAAAGCAGGGCCCATCGCGTTACTCGTTTCCTTCCGCCGGCACCTGAATCTCGTAACTGAAGAGGTAGCATAAGTGCGCCATATTGAAGAAGCGCCCCACCTCCGGCGAAACAGCAAGCCTGACATGCTTGCGGGCACCCTTCATCCGTATAACCGTGTCAACTATGACGCCAATGAACATGGAGTTAAGGTATGTGCACCTTGTGAGGTCCACGACAATGGAAGGATGCGGAGCGCGGCACAGCGTGTGACAAGCCTGCTCAAACGCCGCGAAATCCGCGCGCGCGGGGTTGCCATTCAATGTCAGCGCACCGTCCTCAAGCACTATCATGGCGGCGGGATAAACTGCTGCTGTTCGCTGATCCCGGTGGCTTTCCATTACGCATCCTTGCAACGGCCATCAGCCACGACCACAGTAGCACCCTACTACACTCTGTCGAGTCACCTTGGGCCTGTCGCAGCAATTCGCTACAGGATGGCGCGCAGTCGTGTCGAGTTTGAAGAAGAGGCAACCGCAATGCCAATTAGGCATTAGGCGTTAGGCGTTAGGCTTTAGGCGCGCCCGGTGAGGAGGCAAAACCCAAAGCCTCAAGCCTGATTCCTCAAGCCGCGCTCTGCCCGCCTGGAGACTGGCTCAGTTTCTCGACGCGCTTCGCCACGTCCCGGAACGAAACGTCAATCTCGTATATCTCCAGAAAGTACTTCTTGGCCTCATCCTTGCGACCGCACTTTTCCAGGGTGTCCGCTTTGCAGTATATCAGTGTCTTCCAACGATCGTCTTTCATCTCCAGAACTTTAAGCGTCTCATCATAGCGTTTGAGCGCCAACTCGTACTGCCCCTTCGCATCGAACCCCTGGCCCATGCGCAAACCTGAGTCCACGCGGTACTTCGGATCCTGGAACGTTGTCTGGAAACGTTTGATGGCCTCATCGTACAAGGACTTGTCATTCTTGGTGCGAGCCATCTCGTCATAGACGATCCCCAGGTCATACTTGATGTTGCTGGCAGTGGGGTACCTCTTCTCGCGCTCAATGAAGGACTTAAGCCGGAAGTCCAGAAACGCCGCACGGTCCTTCTGGTACTGCGCCTTGGCCGCGGCATCGCCGGCCTTGACCTTGGCAGTCAGGGCGCGCAAGGCGTTGGTCATCTTCCAAATCTCCAGATCATGGGCCTTCATTACCCAGGTGAAATTGTTGGGGTCTTTCTGGCAAGCCACCTCATAAGCTTTCTTCGCCTCGGCGTAGTTGTCGCCTTGTTTGTAGAGGTCGCCGAGCTTGGCATGAAGCCGTGGATCGTCGGCGTGCGCCTGGATGTCGGCCTTGGCGTCGTCAAGTGCCGCCGTCAGATCCTCGGCGGTCTTGATGTCAATGGACTCCTCACGGGCCCGGCGATGCGTGGCCGCTTTCTGCGCGTCGGTCTGCACGGAACGCGCCACGGCCCCGCGTTCGCCTTTGCCCTCCGCAGCGCTTTTCTCAATCTGGCTCGTCAGGGTCTTGGCTGAAAGGTCGCGCATCTTCACAGAAGCCTCGCGGTCCAGCGGCGCGTGGCGGACCACCGCTTCCCACGCTTCCATCGCCTCCGCGACCTTGTTGTCAGCTTCGTAAGCATGAGCCAATTCGCGCATGGCCGCGACCAGGACTTTCTTGTTGCCGCCGGCATTGATGGTCTTGATATCTTCGAACGTCGAAATAGCCGACTTGATGTTGTTGCCGGCCAAGGCGGCCCTGCCCAAGGTCATCATCAGGTGTACGTTGCCGGGGTCGAACTTGAGTCCGTCCTCCGCTTTCTCAAGGGTCGCGTCGTATTTCTTGAGCTTCAGCAGGACTACGGACTGCACCAGCAACCACACTACCTTGGCCTTGTCGGCGAACGAGGAGCCCTTCTCCTTGGCCTGCCTGTTTTCCACGGCGCGCAATTCGCGGCGCGCCACAGCCTCATCGGGCGCAAGTTTCAGCGCCTGAAGGTACAGGTCAATCGCGTACTCGTAATTGCGCCGCTCCGCCGCTTCACGTGCTTTCTCGATCAACTTCGAAACATCCACGGGCCAGTCCTCCTCGCAAGGCCCAGGGCGCGATTGGGGAGTGCTCACCCCTCCCCGCGCCCGGACCCACTCCTGCCTGAGTTTTCCTATAATACGTTCTTGCCGTAGTTACGCCAGTCCAAACCGCATTTACGTGGTGCGGGGCGCGTGCCACCCGTCACCCCTCGCTCGTCACCCGTCACATGTCCCTGGCCAGCCTGCGGTGATGCGTCTGGCCAAAGCCGCCTTCGCGGCCGGCCCCAGGAACGCGGAACAGGCCGCCTGGAGCGTGCAGGCCCGCAGTTCGCCGAGACTCAAACCGCAGCGCGTGGCTGCCAGGAGGCACTCCCGGCTCAGCGTAGTCTGGCTGACGGCGGGATCGTCGGTGTTAATGGTGGCGGCAGCCCCTGCAGCCAGCAGGGCCTTCAAGGGATGCGCGCGAAAACTCCGGCAAGCGCGCGTCTGCACGTTCGAGGTGGGGCACAACTCCAGAGCCGTCCCCTTCCTGGCCAGCAGTCCCAGCAACTCCTTGTCCTGGTGTGCCCGCACTCCGTGCCCGATCCTGTCAGCCCCCAGTTCAAAGACAGCGTGGCGCACGTTGTCCGCGCCTGCCCCGCCGGGGTCCTCGCCGGCGTGAATGGTAAGCCCGCGGCCCGCGGCTTTCCATTCACGGAAGTACGGAGCGAAGTCAGCGGCCGGGAAAGCCTCGTCGCCGGCCAGGTCCAACCCCGCGAGCTCACGTCCCACAGGCCGCTCCAGCAGGCGCGCCTGCGGCTCATTGGCCGCAATTCCCAGATCTCTTTTCAGCGTGACGATGAAACCCACGCTGATGCCCCGGCGCAGGGCTTCGCGGCGCGCTCCGCGCACGACCGCAGCAGCGGCCAGTTCCGCTTCCTCCGGCGTGACCTTGAGGTCTGAGGGTCTCCCGCCGGGACTCCCGGTCCGCGCACGCGCCCTTCTTTGGGGCTTGGTGGCGGCAGGCCCACGGACCCGCAGCGCACAGAACACGGGCGAGAAACGGAGTTCAAGATGGACGACCCCGTCAGCCGCCGCATCGCTGACCGCCTCCGCGGCCAGGCGTTCGAGCGCCTCCACGCCGCCAAACCTGAAGCGCAGCCCGGGAAAACGCGCCATGAAGCCCTGGAAGCCGGGACGGACGCCTCGCGGTATGGTGCAGGCCGCCTTGAGGGCCTCGAAGCTGGCGTGCAGCCGCTGCCCATTGCGGCAGTGGAACTCCCAGAGTGTTTCAAGCCGCAGAGAACCTTCCAGATGGCGGTGCAGGTCCACCTTCGGCAAGGCGCGCAAGAGTGTCAGGTCGAGTTTCAAGCCCCAAGCCCCAAGCCTCTTCTTCATCCCTCCAGATACGTGTAGCCGTCCATCCCGTTCTGATACATGGTCATAAACAATCTCAAGTCCTCAACCGATATCCGCCCGGCGCGGACCGCGGACTCGGCGGCACTGCGCAGCCGGTGGATCAGTTCGTTCTTCTCATAACTGACGTAGTGCAAGACGTCCTCGACAGTATCGCCGGTGTCCACCTGCTCGACCTTGTAGCTGCCGTTCTCCAGGGAAATGTGCACCGCGTTGGTGTCGCCGAAGAGGTTGTGCAAGTCGCCGAGAATCTCCTGGTAGGCCCCCACCAGGAACACGCCCAGGTAGTAAGGCTGGGCATTTTGCAGCGCATGCAGTTCCAGCACCTGCTTAACGTCTTTCAGATCAATGAAGTCCTCGATCTTCCCGTCGCTGTCGCAGGTAATATCGGCCAGGATGCCGCGCCGCGTCGGACGCTCGTTGAGCCGATGGATGGGCAGGATGGGGAAAAGGTGGTTGATGGCCCAATAGTCCGGCACGCTCTGGAACAAGGAGAAATTGCAGAAGTAAGTGTCGGCCATGCTTCTTTCCAGATGCTCGAGTTCTTCGGGCGCCGTGGGCATGGCCCGCACCACTCTCAGCACCCGGCGGCAGGTGGCCCAGAAAAGGCGTTCTGTGAGCGCGCGCTGCTTGAGGCCCAGATAGCCGAGATTGAACATGGTCGCGGCTTCGTCGCGGAGTTGCACGGCGTCGTGGTAGGCTTCGAGCACGTTCTTGCGCGTGACTGCAGAGTAGGTCTCGCGCAGGTTCCAGAGCACGTTGGGGGCATCGTCCGCCAGCTCGAACTCCGGCGCCCCGGCCTCAGTGCCGGCCGCATCCGGGGTGTCCTGCGCCGCCGCTTCGGAGACCCCCAGGACGTTGAAAATCAGCAGGCTGTGGTGGGCGGTCAGCGCGCGGCCCGATTCGCTGACTATGTGCGGGTGCTCGACCCCCGCGTCGTCGCACACTTCCATGATCTGGAAGACGACATCGTTGGCGTACTCCTGCATGGAGTAGTTCATCGAGGCCTGGAAGTTGCTGTTGCTGCCGTCGTAGTCTACGCCCAGCCCGCCGCCGACGTCCAGGTATTGCAGACCCGCGCCCAGCTTGTGCAGTTCGACGTAGAAGCGGGCCGCTTCCTTGAGCGCCGCCTTGATGTTGCGGATGGCGCTGATCTGGCTGCCCACGTGGAAATGCAGGACCCGCAGGCAGTCCAGCAGCCCGCGCTCGCGCAGGGTGTCGCAGACCTTGAGCATTTCCTCCGCGGTCAAACCGAACTTCGAGCGGTCGCCGCTGCTGGCCTCCCAGTGGCCGGTGCCGCGCGCGTTCAGCTTCGCGCGCAGGCCGAGCAGCGGCTTGACTTTGTGCTTCTCGGCCAGGCGCATGATCAGTTCCAGTTCGGTCAGTTTTTCGAGGACGAGCACGACTTTGCGCCCCAGCTTCGTGGCCAGCAGCGCCATTTCAACGTACTCTTCGTCCTTGTAGCCGTTGCAGATGAAGAGCGCTTCGTCAGTGTCCAGGAGCGCGAGGATGGTCATCAGCTCGGGCTTGGAGCCCGCTTCCAGGCCGAAGTGGTGCTCCTTGCCGTGGCGCACGATGGCCTCGACCACGTGCCGCTCTTGATTTACCTTGATGGGGTAGACACCGCGGAACTGGCCCCGATAGCCTTGTTCCTTGATCGCGGTGCAGAAGCAGCCATTCAGTTCCTCGACGCGCCGTTTCAGAATATCCGGGAAGCGGATCAGCATGGGCGCGCCAATGCCCCGCGCCTCAATATCCGCCACGAGGTTCTTCAGGTCAATGCCGACTTCCTTTAGCCCGCTCGGGTGCACAACCAGGTGTCCCTGGTCGTTGACGGAAAAGAATTGCCGCCCCCAGTTGTTGACCCCATATAGTTCAATTGCGTCCTGTACGGACCAGCTTTCCACTGTCGCCGCACCCCCCTTCCAGCGCATTCCACGCTGCGCCACGCGCCGTGCTGCTCACATCAATCTGTATATTACCATGAAAAAAGCAAATGCTACAGATTAAAGTGCTTCCAGAAGAAATTTTTTTCGCAACCGTCTAGTCCGAGCCGCGCGCGCAAGCAAGTCCCGAGGCCTCGGGATTGCCTGCTATGGGAAGAATAGGAATCCCGAAGCCTCGGGGCTCCCTCACGGCCGCGGCTCAGGATGAACGGTTGCCGAAGCCTTGGGTTTCTGGCTCCGCGCCCGCAAATACTCCAGCACCGCCGCCAGATCCTCCGGCAGCGGCGCCTCGACCGCAATGCGCTCACCGGGTTTGTCAGGGTGCGGAAAGACCAGCTTGGCGGCGTGCAGCGCCAAGCGGCACAATCCCAAATCGGCAAACGCAGATTCGCAGGCCGCGCGCTGCTTGGCGCTCCTTGCCGGCTCGGCGGGTGCGGACACCGCTGGCCGGCCCAGCGGGGACGGATACCCTTTCCCATCTGTCTCCGGATTGTCTGTCTGTCCCCGCTGCGCTGTGCCCGCTGGTCCGTAAAGCGCATCGCCCACAAGCGGACAACCGATGTATGCCAGATGCACCCGTATCTGATGCATCCGCCCCTGCCGCGGCTTCAACTCCAGCCAGGACCACTTCACGACACTCCGCTGCCCCTGTGTTCTCTTGCCTTTCTCTCTTGGCCTTGCGCTGCGCGCCAGTGCGAACTCTTCACTGACTCTGTACCGCGTTTCCGCGCAGCGCCCGGCGGGGTGTATGGCGCTGGTCTTGGGGGCAGGCAGCGGCGAGACCATGGTTTCTCCATGCTGCGCGGCGTAGTGCTCTAGCGCCCGCTTGAGGCGCTCCGGCTTGCCAGTCTGATTTTCGAGAATGGGCGCATTGATCACGCCCCGCCGCCCTAGCGGCACACCCTCGGCGAGAGCCAGGTACGTCTTCTCCACCTCGTCCCAGCGGCGCTCCAAGGCGCGCGCCGCCGCCTTGGACCGCGCCAAAAGCAGGACGCCGGAAGCGTCCTTGTCCAGGCGATGCACAGGCAGCAAACCCTCCAGCCCCTGCCCGCGCAGTGCGCGCAGCACTGACCCGCCTGGCCCCGGCGCTTCATGCACCGCCAGCCCCGGCGGCTTGTTGACCGCAAGCAGAGCTGCATCCGAGTAAAGAACCTGAATCGCCGTGCGCGTCATTGCGAGAAGATTGTCTACCGGCTCTTTTCGGAAATGCAACTGCGGGATCGTAGATCGTGGGGGTGCATGTCAGTAAATGCACGAGGCAGAGCGTACCGCGGGCGTCCCGCCCGCCTTTGCCCTCGGATTCTGCCAGCCTGCCACGAGCGGGCGGGACGCCCGCGGTACATTTACTGA
>JBEKKG010000403.1:0-6852 GCA_050010835.1 Planctomycetota bacterium | reverse complement strand
AGCTCGACGAGGTCGGCCGAGATGTCGAACAGCATTCGGGCGGGGTAGTTTTTCAGGCCGGTGTGATAGGAACGGATGAATATGTAGTCGCCCCAGCGTGCGGCCCGCTGGCAACTCCACGCGCACTGGCTGACCACCAGATAGTCGCGCCCTTTGCCCTCGCTCCCTTCGGGAGCGGGCCGGCGGGACGCCGGCGCTCCCAGGGCGAGGGGGAAACTTTGTCCGTCCCAGTGCGCGGGCACCGTGCCGCCGGCCGAGGCTATGACGGTCGCGGCCACGTCCGTCTGGTAGTGCAACGCGGTGTCAACCGCACCCGGCTGGGTCAGGCCCGGCCAGCGGATCAGCATGGGCACTCGCGAAACGCTCTGGTCGGCGGTCGCGTGGTCGCCGATCACAGACAGTTCGCCCTGAGCTTCCCCGTGGTCCGAAGTGACGATGACGATCGTCTCGTCCAGGACTCCCTGCCTTGCCAGCGCGTCCAGCACCCGGCCGCACCACAGGTCCGCATACAGGATGCCGCAATCGTAGCCGTCAATCCACTGCTTGTAGTCCTGCATGGAGGCGATCTGGAACGGCACGCGAGGATAGCCCCGATGATGCGCGCCGCCCAGCGCGCCGGCCGGTTCTTGCGGCGAGCCGGGGCCGAAGTTGTCCCACTGCCGGCGCCGCAGTTCCTCGGTGTACCAGCCTGCAAGCGGCTCATTGGCGAAGGGCGCGCCGAAATCCGCGGGCGCGCGGTAGGGCGTGTGGGGGTCCCAGAGGTTGATGTGCAGCAGCCAGTTGTCCCGCTTGCCGTGGGCCTCGATCCATTTCAGTGCCTGCGGCACAACCTCCTCGCCGTTCTCCATGCCGCTTCTGCCCGTGTTGTACATCTCGCGCCAGCCTGAGTAGAACCACCAGGCCGAATGCCTTTCGGCAAAAGGGCTGAACGACACCGGATAAAAGCCCGCCTTGCGCAGCGCCTCGATGAAGGAAGTCTGCCGGCTGTCGCAGCGGAACTCCCGTTCCGCGCCAAGGATGCGCAGATCGGCCGCGGTGCCGCCGTGTCCGACGACGCCGGAGTGGATGCCGAACTGTCCGGTGAACATCGAGGCCCGGCTGGGCAGGCAGGGCGCGTCCGAGACGTAGCAGTTGTCCAGGCGCAGGCCCTGGTCGGCGATTTTGTCCAGGTTGGGCGTGGTGCGGCGCGGATAGCCGTAGCAGCCCAGGTGGTCGGCCCGTGTGGTGTCAATGTCGAGGTACAAGAGTCGCATGGTTAGAGAACCCCTCCTCTTCTAGGAGACAATCTTCCCCGCCCTGAAGTACTCCTCCGCCCGCTGGTAGCTTGCGGGCGTATCAATTCCCAGGCAGTAGCCGTCAATCAGGTGCGCGCCCAGGTGCAGGCCCGCGGCCAGCATTTGCGGAAAGGTCTCGCGCGCCCAGTCCGTCGCGCGGGGCGGCGGAGGGACATATTGCAGGACCGCGCTTTCCAGCACGTAGCAGGCGGCGTTGACGTGCCCCGGCGCGTCGGGGCGGCCTTCAACGAAACTCGTGATGCGCCCGCCGGCGTCGCTGGCCACGCGCCCGCCGGCGATGCCTGTGTGCAGGTTCTTCTCCGTGTCGAAAACGGCGATGGTGCCGAGGAGCGCCGGGTCTTTCTCATGGCGGCCAGTGTGGGCGCTGATCATGCGCTGCAAGTCGAAGTCGAAGACGTTGTCGCCGTAGACGAGAAGGAAAGGGCCGCCGTCCGCAGTCAACTCCCGCTCCAGTTTCTTGGCCCCGCCCGCTGTGCCGAGGAGCGGGTCTTCCACGGACCAGGCGACCCTGACGCCCAAGGCCGCGCCGTCAGCGACGGAAGCCTTGATCTCCGCCGCGCGATAGTGCAGGTTGATGAACATTTCACGGACGCCCTGGCGCGCCAGCCAAAGCAGGTTGCGGTGCAGGACGGGAATGCCGGCCACGGGCGTGAGCGGCTTGGGGGCGCCGCCAGTGAACTGGGCCAGGCGCGTGGACATGCCTGCGGCGAGGACGAGACATTTCAAAGTCTTTCTCCTTTGACCACGGACAGCAGTTTCTCCACGGCAGCGGGCAAGTCGTCGGCGCAGAGCGTGGGCTGCTCCACACCCGGCCGGCGGTGCGCGGACAAGGGGTTGGCGATCAGAATGGTGCGGCAACCGGCCAGCCGCCCGCAGACGATGTCGCTCTCCTGGTCGCCGATCATCCAGGACTGCTCCAGGCTCAAGTTATAGCGGTCGCGCGCTTCCAGCAGGCTTTGCGTCCCCGGCTTGCGGCAGCCGCAGGGGCCGGAGAAGCCCGGCACAATGCCTTGCGGGTGGTGATAGCAGTAGTAAGCCGCGGCGAGGCGCACGCCGCCGTCGCGCAGAGCCCGCTCAACCAGCGCCGCTATCGCAATTATGTTCTCGAGCGTGGCCTTGCCCTTGGCGTAGCTGGGCTGATTGGAGACGATGAAGAGCAGGAAGCCCGCCTCCTGCAAACGCCGCGCGGCCGCGATCGCGCCAGGCAGGACCTTCGTGCCGGCGAGCGTATGGGGCGATTCGTACTCGCCGGTGGCGGGGTTGAGCGCCAATTCGTTGAGCACCCCGTCACGATCGAGAAAGACTGCGCGCTGGAGCATGGTGCGTGGACCGTGGATCGTGGTTCGGGTTTCGAGTTTCACAACTTCACTTTGACGCGCCTTTTCTTAGTGGCGCTCTCAATTGCCGCGAAGCACATGGCCAGGCTCTTAATGTTGTCATCACAGACGGTCTGGGGCGTGGCGCCGGAGCGCAGGGCCTGAAGGAACTCGTCGAGCACCCCTTCGTGGCCGCCTTGGGCCACCTTGATTTCGGGCAGGGCAACGTCCTCAAGCTTGCGATGGAAGCCTTCAGTGCCCACCGGGCGCTGGCACTTGGGCTGCGCCGCGCCATCCCAAACGATGGTGCCCTGGGAACCCGTGGCGCGCCAATTGGATTCCCAGCTCGTGTTGTAGCCTTCAGCGGCCCAGGAACCGCGGTAGGTGAACGCCACGCCGTTGGTCATCTCGAAGATGCACAACGCCGCGGCGGCGCCTTTGTACCAACTGCCGTGCGGGTTGAATTCGTGGCAGTAGACGGCCAGGGGGTCGCAGCCGCAGATGAAGCGCGCCTGGTCAAAAGTATGGATAGCCATGTCGAGCACGAGCACGTGGTCCATGACGTCGCGGAAGCCGCCGAAGTGCGCGCCGATGAAGAAGTCCGCGTCGAGGCTGGAAAGCCGGCCGATCGTTCCTTCTTTGGCCGCCTTGCTGAAGGCCTGGATCGTGCCCATATAGCGCCGGTTCTGGGTGACCATGTAAAGGCGTTTAGCCTTCCGGGCGGCGGCGCACATGGCTTTGGCGTGCGCCAGGGAGTCGGCGAGGGGCTTCTCTCCCAGGACGTGGCAGCCGGCCTTCAAGGCTGTCACAGTGACGCCATAATGCGCCTCCGGCACGGTGATGTCGGTGACGGCGTCGGGCTTGGCCTGGGCGATGGCTTCCTCCAGGGTGTTATAAACGATGCCCGGCGGCAGGTTGTGCTTCGCGGCGGTCTCTTCCGCGGCAGGCCGGCGGATGTCCACCAGCCCAACGAGCTCGGCGTCGGGCCGTTTCTGCGTGCGCTCCACCCAGCCCTGCGCCATGCCGCCGCAGCCCACCTGGACGATGCGCACTTTGCGGTCTTCAACGAACGGTTTGAATGTGGCCATGCGTTTTCTCCTCGCGGTTCGGTCTCCCTGGTCTCTGGAAGGACAAGAGAGCATAAGGCGGATGAGAAAAAGGTAAAGTACTGATGCGTCAACGAGCGCTGCCTCGGGCGCTTCAACCCACCGGCTCAGCCAAGTAGCCAAGAACGAAAAGGCCCGCGCAGATGCCCAAGAGCCATCCGAGGGCGGTGCTGGCTTCCTTCGAGGTTATTTCCTTGGGGACGACCTCGTGGATTCTCTGGGCCACATCCTCAATCGCGTCGTCCCGATTGAAGGGGACGATTCCACCGTCTTGCCTTTCTCGGGCAAACAACTCCCAGTGAGTTTTCTCCACGAGGGAATAAATGGGCTTACGAGCCTTGGCTGCAGCGTCGAGTTCTGCCTGTGCCCAGTTGCTGAGCGGCCACCTTGTGATTATCGGGACCACAGCGTCGGAGCAAGCGATGACCGCCTTGTCCGCCGCAGAAAGTGTCGAGTGACGGGTGCGCCGAGCAGTCTTCAGGGTCATTTCATAGGCTTGGGCAAGCGTCTGGAGCTGCCAGACTGAAGCCTGCTCAATCTTGTTAAGGCTCGGAATGA
This sequence comes from Planctomycetota bacterium, assembly GCA_050010835.1. Taxonomy (GTDB): domain Bacteria; phylum Planctomycetota; class SZUA-567; order H5-PLA8; family H5-PLA8; genus JAPLOD01. The sequence goes on along the minus strand of JBEKKG010000403.1, from coordinate 2,577 downwards.
GGAAAACTTGGTATCCCACTTATGCTGCCTCCACAACATCCAGTTTTCCTTTTCCGTTTACGAACCTTGCCCTTGTGTGACGCGAGCCTCTTCACGCGCCGGCAAGTGCTCACTTACTGCGAACTCGCTACTGGCCGTCGCTCGACCACCTTTGAGGCGCATATTGGTCTGCTGAATGAGGTTAGCCCAAGATTCTTCCGAGGCAGTCAAGAGATTGTTCTTCGCGGCCCAACGCGAGACCTCTCGCCAACTCCATAGCGGCGACGTGCTCGTTGCGGCAGCAACAGGTCTGGGAAATTCACCCGGTCCGCGGAGACCTTGTACATATAACCGCACCGACTCTCTGGAACGTTCCAGCCGGCGCGCAATCTCAGCTTGCGTTACCAGATCGTCTGGCTCAATCCTCTCAACAGTAAAACCCGCGGCTGTGACCTGCCGAATTGCGCTATCAATCGCCTCTTGCGGTTTCGTTCCCTTGCGGTCAAAGTCCAAGCAGACAACGGATTCACAAACACGCGGCGTACAGTCATCGCATCCCGCCTCAAAGATATTCTCCGCTTGTTCCTCACTGAGGTCCGTCATGCCGGCCAGAATAAGGGAAAAAGAGTAGAGCATCATCGCGCCCTTTCTTCACAAAGTCTATTATTTGGGTTGACATCTGTCAACAAACCCCAAACTCCCCTCACTTCTTTTGCCCCATCAGGAACTCCACCAAGTCCCCCAGTTCTTCCACCGTCAGGCCGTCCGCCAGCCCCGCCGGCATCACGGAGCCCGGCGTGGGGTCCAAATCATGGACATCCCCGCGCGCGATCGAGTCCCGCAGGCCGTTGGCCAGGGCCAAATCGAAGCGCTCCACCGTGCGTTTCAACATCGCGCCGTAAACATGTTTGTTGGGATGGAGTGTCACATCCACCGGCTCGAAACCGCTGGCGATATCCCGTTGCGGCTCAAGGATGGCATCCAGGACGTAGAGTTTGTCTTTCAGCGCTCCGATGCTGGACAGGTCCGGCCCGGCATCCCCGCCCTTGCCGTTGAGCGCGTGGCAGCGCGCACAGCCCAGGCGCGGGGCCTCATTGAAGAGGGCTGCGCCTTTAGCCACGTCACCTTGCCGCGCCATGATTCCCGCAATGAATTGCTCGCGGCGCTGGGCCAGTTTGGCTTCCCGCTCCTTCAGGCCCTCCAGGCGCGGCGCCAGCTTTTCGCGCGACTCCTCGCTGACCGCCTTTGAAGCAGCCCAGGCGCGGGCGCAGGCAAGGGCCTTGGTTTCGGCCTGGATGCCGGCGAACTTGTCGCTCTCGATCCGGGCAATGATGGCCTCGACAATATTGATGATGCTCTCTTGGCTGCCGCGCGGACCGAGAAGAGTTAGCGCCTCGATGGCGGCATCCCGCAGGCCGGGGTTGTCCAGGTGCGCGACCATAGCTCCGGCGGACTCAGCGTCCTTGAGCCGTCCCAGCGCAGTGAGCGTCGCGGCCTGCACGGACAACTCGGTGTTCGACAAAAACGGCCGCAAGTGCGCCGCGGTAATATCGCCCTTGGCCGGGAGATTGTTCAAGGCCATCGCGACTACGGCGGGATCGGCACTGTTGAGCAGCGCGACAGCGGCGGTAGCCGCAATGTCGCGCCTCTGGTTGAAAAGCGCTCGTGCAACGGCGAAGCGTGTTTCCTGGGAGGTCTCGGGAGCCTTGAAGAGCGCCTGGAGGGCCGGCAAGGCTTCGTTGCTGGTCAGACCTGCCAGCGTCAACCGCACTCGGGGCAGAAGACCGGTGTTCTTGTCGTATTCCTTTTTCCGGAACTCGGCATCCACTCTGGCTATTGCCTCGGCCAGCGCCCTGTCCGCGACCGGGGTGCGCAGGCAGCGCAGGATGTCGAGCGCGCGGATGCGTTCTTCTTCGGGGCGGGTGCTGTCCGCCAGCAGGCGGCCGAAAAACGGCACGGCCTGAATAGGCTGGCTGATGAGCAGCACCTTGGCGGCGGGGCTCTTGAGGGCCGGCGCGCCCGACCCGAACAGCGTGGCGATCTCATCCACCGCTGAACCGTCGCGCATGCAGGCCAAGGCCCACAACGCGGCGCCCGCAATGCGTTCGTCTTTGTCCGCGAGCGCGGCCTTCACGGCGCCCGCGAGTTTCTCGGTGCTTCTCCACGCCGCCGGCCGCTGGAACGGCCCACTGGTGTCAGGCTGGGGACCCCAGGCCTCGCCTGTCCAGGTGTCTTCCTTCTTGGTCAGGCGGCCCATAGTCTTGACGACTTCCGCCTTCAGTTCCGGCGAGGCGGCGCGGGCGCTGAGCGCGAGCAGGCCCGCGGCGGCTTCGTCAGTGTAGATTTCCCGCAAGGCGAGCAGCGCGGAGCGGCTGGCGGCCTGGTTTTCGGATTCGGCGGCTTTAAGGCACTCCGCATAAGCGCCCAGGGCGCGCAGGCTGCGCATGGCCAAGTGGCGGACCGGCGCTTCGCTGTCGGCCAGCGCTTCGCGGAGCGCCGCGGCGATTTCCTGGACGCGCTCAACCGGCGCGGACTTGCCCAAGCGGGCAAGGCTGGTGACGGCTTCGGCGCGGACAAAGGGGTCCTCATCTTTGAGTG
>JBEKKG010000402.1:0-6862 GCA_050010835.1 Planctomycetota bacterium | reverse complement strand
CCGCCAGCGCCAGGCACAAGAGCAGCGCCCCGAACACGAAGCCCCAAGTCCGCTTAGCCATTGAGCGCGGCTCCCTGGAGTTCCACGGCCTGTGCCGGCGCTCGCGCGCCGACCAGGTCCGGACGCACGGCCAGCACGGTGGACAGCACCGTTGCCGTGATGACGGCTTCACCGATGCCGATCACCGCGTGCACCCCGCCCATCGCGGGTAGGGCGGCCCTGAGCGGCACGGTCCCGGAGAAGCCCAACTCCACTGCGCAGCACAGCGCGGCCAGAACCACGGAAAGCCACGCCGACACGGCGGCGGCCGCCAGGAACCCCCAGCGGCCTTTGGGCAGGACCGCCTGCAAAATCCGGAAGACATAGTAACCCGCGAGGCCCCCGACGAGGCCCATGTTGAAAATGTTGCTCCCCAGCGCCGTGACCCCGCCGTCGGCAAAGCCCAGACACTGGATGCACAGCACCACTGTCATGACCAGGCACGCATTCAACGGCCCAACCAGGATCGCCGCCAAAGTGGCGCCCAGCAGATGGCCGCTGGTGCCGCAGCCGATTGGAAAATTCAGCATCTGCGCCGCGAAGATGAAAGCCGAGGTGACCCCCAGCAGCGGGACCTGTTTCTCGCCCAGCGTGCGGTTGGCCCGCGACAGCGCAAGGGCGCACACGCCGAGCGCCGCCGCCCCGGTGGCCGCATTCACGCTGCCGCTGACAAAACCATCCGGTATGTGCATCCCTTGAACGCCTCCGCGCCAGTTAATACGAATCTTAGCCGCGTAATACTGAAAAGCAAAGATAAATTCCTTGCCACTGGCCACTACTGTCGTGTTGAGAAAGTCTTGCAACGTCAAGGAGCCACGGGCGCCCTCGCCCGTGGGCCGGCGGGCGAGGCGCCCGCCGCTCCCACTGGCCACTGCTGTTCAGGCCATATCCTTGCCCGTGGTGCTCATGGAAAGCGCGGCGTGCAGGACGCCTTTTTGCTGCCGCAGTTCATCGGCCAACTCCTGGATCTCGCCGGCCCGGCCGCGGATGATGATGGCCTCGGCGCAGAGGTCCTGGTCCAGGTGGACGTGCGTGACGGCCAGGACGTGCTTGTGGTGATGGTGCTGGAGGCTGGTGAGTTTCTCGCCCAGGCGCCGCAAGCGGTGCTTGTAGACCAGCATGACGGTGCCCAGGACTTCCTCGTCCGCCTGCCACTGGCGCGCCACGAGCTGCTCGCGGATCATGTCGCGCACGTATTCGGAGCGGTTCGTATAGCGGCGCCGGCGCACCAGTTTTTCCAGTTTTTTGTAAAGCGGCTCTTCAATGGAGAAGCTCAGGCGCACCAGCTTGGGCGTTTTCTCTTTCATTGCCGTCCCTCAGATCACGATTTCGGACCAATGTCTCGCCGCCACGAAGCGTGACAGGTGCCGCGGGTTGGTCGTGGCGACGACCGGCTCAAAGCCGTGGCCTTTAAGACCGAGCGCCTGTGCGGCAAGGATAACATCCACGTCCAGCGCGGCCTCGGCCGCCGTGGGGTAGCCCTCGTTGCGTGCCCGCGCCCACAACGCGGCGGCAGTGAGCATGGTGGCGGTGTTCAAGGGCAGATAGTACAGATCGGTCTTCAGGCCATCCAGCCTCGTCAACCCCTTTGCCTTGCGGGCGCGCAACAATTCGCGCCGCAACTCGTAGTCGGTGATCTCGGGAATAAACACCGTTATTCCAGCGGCCAACAACCCCGCCAGCCACGCCCTGCAGGCAAGCGCCTCAGGTGACACATTGGGATTGGTGGCCAAACCCAAGGGTCCAGCGTCAAGGAGAACAGCCATGCTCATGAGAACAGCTTCCGGTATCCCGCTCGGCCCTCATCCAGAGCTTTCATGAGATACTCGCCTGTCTCTCGTTGCTCTTCCTTGTCCCCCTCTTCGGTCCACTTGCGCAGCAGTTCGATCGCCTCACGATACTTCCGGCTCAGCCGTGGCCGTTTTTTGGCTTTCGCCTTCACTGCGTGGTTCATGGTCTTTGCCTGCATGTCATCGGCCCTCCTCAACAATCTTGCACTCCTATCCCCATTTTATGTCCTCCAGCGTCGAGTCGCAACACGATACTCCTGAGAATAGCTTCTGGTATCCCGCACGGGTCTCCGCCAGTGCTTTCATGAGGTACTCGCCCGTCTCTCGTTGCTCTTCTTTGTCCCCCTCTTCAGTCCATCGGCGCAGAAGTTTGAGTAACTCACGCTTCTTCCGGCTCAGCCGTGGGCGTTTCTTGGCTGGCGCCTTCACTGCGTGGTTCTTGGTCTTTGCTTGCATGTCATCGGCCCTCCACAACAATCTCGAACTCCCATTCGCATTCTACGCGGCCGGGCGTTCAGCGCCAACACCGGGCTCACCATCAAATTCCGTTTTTTTGCTTTTGAATTCAGAGCCGCAGCCGTTAGAACAGTTCTATGGAAGCGTTACCTGCCATCTACAATTCCCGTTTCTCCCATGAGCCGGACTGCACGGTTGCCAGGGCTTTGCGCTCGTCATCAGACGGCGGGTTGCGTGCGCCGGCCGGGAGGCACGGGACAAAGGAGGGCTGCGCATGAGCGAACAGAACGGGGCAACACAGGACGCGCGCTTTGTGGGCGCGGGCATCACTTTCGACGACGTGCTGCTGCTGCCCGGCGCCAGCGACGTGCTGCCCGCCGAGGCGGAAACCTCGACGCAGCTCACGCCCAAGATCAGGCTCCACATCCCGCTCGTCTCCGCCGCCATGGACACGGTGACCGAAAGCCGCTTGGCGATTGCCATGGCCCAGGAAGGCGGCATCGGCATCATCCATCGCAACCTGAAACCGGACGACCAGGCGCGCGAGGTCGTGAAAGTGAAGCGCAGCGCCTCGGGCGTCATCACCGGCCCCGTGACCCTGACGCCGGAGCATACCATCGCCGAAGCCAAGACGCTCATGGCCAGCCACAACATCTCCGGCCTGCCCATTGTGGAACAGGAACCGGGCGATCCGCCGGGCACGGCCCGCAAGAACGGGCGCCTCGCCGGCATCCTCACCAAGCGCGACCTGCGTTTCCAAACCAACAATGTGCTGAAGATCAAGGAGGTGATGACGCGCCAGCTCGTCACCGCCGCGCCCGGCACCAGCCTGGAAGAAGCGAAGCAGATCCTGCACAAGAACAAGGTCGAAAAACTGCTCCTGGTAGACGAAGACGGCCGCCTGGCTGGGATGATCACCATCAAGGACATTGACAAGACCTTGCGCTTCCCGCACGCCTGCAGCGACGAGAAGGGCCGCCTGCGCGTGGGCGCGGCAGTGGGCGTGCATGACGAGCGGCGCGTCGAAGCGCTGCTCAAAGCCGGCGTGGACCTGCTCGTCGTGGACACCGCGCACGGCCATTCCTCGCGGGTGCTCGAAACCGTCCGCTGGTTGAAGAAGACCTACCCCGAGATGGAGGTGGTCGCCGGGAACGTCGCCACGGCCGAGGGCGCCAAAGCGCTCGCGGACGCGGGCGCCGATGCGGTCAAGGTCGGTGTGGGGCCCGGCTCGATCTGCACGACCCGCGTCGTCACCGGCGTGGGGGTGCCGCAGATCACGGCCATCCTGGAGGCGGCCAAGGGCCTGGCGGGCAGCAACTGCAAACTGATTTCCGACGGCGGCATCAAGTTCTCCGGCGACATTGTCAAAGCGCTCGCCGCCGGCGCCCATGCGGTGATGATCGGCAACCTCTTTGCCGGCACGGATGAAGCGCCCGGCAAGGTGGTGCTGTATCGCGGCCGGCAGTTCAAGACTTATCGGGGCATGGGCTCGCTGGGCGCGATGGTTGAAGGCGGCGCCTCGCGCTACGGCCAGGAAGGCGCCGCCCCGGACAAGCTCGTCCCCGAAGGCATCGAAGGCCGCGTCGCTTACATCGGCCCGCTGGCCGATTTCCTCTATCAGCTTGTCGGCGGTTTGCGCGCCGGCATGGGCTATCTCGGCGCCGCCCGGATTGAGGAACTCCCGCGCTTGGCGCGCTTCCTGCTCCAGACCAGCGCGGGCCTGAAAGAAAGCCACCCCCACGACGTCCAGATCACCTCGGAGGCGCCCAATTACAGGCCGGAGGAGGAAAACGACTGATTTTGGATTTTGGCAACCGTTCAGTCCCACCCCGGTTTTCCCCGTGCCGGCGGGGCAGAGAATGGGAAGTATGGGAATGATGGGAGAAAATGAAGATGAGTCTTCCCATCATTCCCATACTTCCCCTACTTCCCATCCACTACCGCTGTGTACGGGCAGGCCGAGGGGGGACTGAAGGATTAGGATTTTTGATTTGCTATTTTCAAGTGGACACGGGTTACCATGTCAACGAACGAACCCGATGACTCAAGTGTTGCGGCGCGGCCCGAGCTTGAAACCATCTACGGCAAGAAGGCCTGGCATGGTGTGGCTGGGCTTTTGGGCGGCGCGGCGCTGATCGCTCTGGTCGCATGGCTGGCAATAGGATTCGGGTTCAGTACCCGCAGCGACTTGGTCAAGCTCATCGTAGGACTGGGCTTCGCCGGCATGGCGATATTGGGCGCCAATTTTCGGGTTTGCGGAGCGCAGTTTACGCCCGAGGGCCTGCTGGTTTGGCGGTATCTCTTTTGGGTCATTGGCCAGAAGCGGTTGATTGTCCCCGAGCAGCTTGAAAGCGTGGTCCTGGGATATGAGAAAGGGAAATTCACAGTCTGCGCGCGGCTGCATGATGGCAGCACCTGGCCGGTCCCCGGCAACTGGGCTACAGTGAAGGACGCCCAGGCCGTCATGGACCTCTGCACCGGCTTGTACGGCGTCTCTGCCGCCGTGGCCATAAGCGATCAGCAAGTGCTTGAGGAAGCCGCAGCCTTTGCCGCGGCCGGGCGCTGGCGTGTGCGGCCCTTAAGGCGTTCGCGGGCTGAGGGGGAGAGGCTGTTGTTTGCCGGCGAGCAAGGCGCAAGCATGGGCGAGGTCGGGCTGCGGTGGCGCTTCCTGCGCAGCCCCCAGGCCGTGATTGCCATTGGGCCGGGCGATCTGGCAACCAACGGTCCGCGTTGGCTGCTGCAGAAGGTCTGGCTGAGAAGCAGGCTCCGCGTTTCGGAAAATGAACACGCAGAGCAGGACGTGGTGTTGGGCGCCGCTTTCGCGGGGAACAAGTTCCATTTCCAGTGGACGGACGCTGCGGGCGTTTGCTGGTCCGCGGTCTTCACGACCGAGCAGACTAATACTCGCACGCCTTTCACCATGCGCTTTTATCGCGGGCTGGCTGAGGACGCGGGGAAGAAGGCCCAGCGCGAGCAAGTCAGGCAGGCGCAGGGCGAACCCGTGCTGGTGGCCGTGGCCAACGGGCCGGCACAGGACTTCACCGTGGACGTGGCGGACGAGCAGGCCTGGCCCTGGGTGTGGATTGCCCTGGCCTGCGTGTGGCTATGCTACAGGCCGTCGTTCAACTTCGCGAAGAAGTAACTGGCCGGGGAGATTGCATAAGCTGTTCAGTGGCGTATGCTGTCCTGGGGTTGACGCCGTGAGGAGGCGGGAATAGATGAACGCGAGCGAAAGAGCAACAGCCATGCAACCTTTGGAGGACGGACACATGGAAGAAGAACCATGGCAGAAACGGGTTGTATGCGACCCGGAAATAATGGGGGGTGAGCCGTGTATCAAGGGCACGCGAATTCCCATTTCCATAATCGTTGCCAGTTTGGCGGACGCTTCGATCGAAGAGTTGCTGAAGGAGTATCCGCAGTTGACCAGGGAGGACGTTAGAGCAGCACTCTGGTTTGCCTCTGAGGCATCACATAACACCTTGGTCGCGTGAACATGTCCCATCAAACCGTCCTCGTCGTTGATTTTGGCGCCCAGTACGCGCAGTTGATCGCCCGGCGCGTGCGCGAGGCGCAGGTCTTCTCGCGCATCGTGCCCTTCCACGCAGCGCTGGCGGCGGCGAAGGCTGAGCGGCCGCAGGCGCTCATTTTCTCCGGCGGTCCGGCCTCAATTTACGCCGAGCACGCGCCGCGGATAGACAAGGAAATCTTCGAGCTGGGCATCCCGATCCTGGGCATCTGTTACGGCGTGCAGCTTGCGGCCTTCGTGCTGGGCGGCAAAGTGGAGAAGCAGGAACGCCGTGAATATGGCAGCGCCGTGATCAGCGTGGTCGAGCCCAACGAACTGCTCGCCGGCATCGGCGAACGCACGGACGTGTGGATGAGCCACGGCGACGCGCTGACGGCCCTGCCGCCGGGTTTCCGCGTCCTGGCGCGCACGCCCAACTGCCCCTTTGCCGCCATCGGGGACAGCCAACGCCGGATTTACGGCGTGCAGTTCCACCCCGAGGTCACGCACACGCCCAAAGGCCGCCAGATCATCCGCAATTTTCTGTTCCAGGTTGCCGGGTGCGCGGGCGATTGGCGGATGAGCAGCTTCATCGAGTCGCAGGTGCGGGGCATCCGGGAACGCGTGGGCGGCGCGCAGGTCATCCTGGGACTCAGCGGCGGAGTGGATTCGTCCGTGGCCGCAGTGCTGCTGCACCAGGCCATCGGCGCCAAGCTCCAGTGCATCTTCGTGGACAACGGCCTGTGCCGGAAACACGAGGCGCGGCGGGTCGAGGCGACCTTCCGCGGGCACTTCAAGATACCGCTCTGGTGCGTGGACGCCTCCACACGCTTTCTGGACGCGCTCAAGGGCGTCAGCGACCCGGAAGAAAAGCGCAAGGTCATCGGCCGCGAGTTCATCCGGGTGTTCGAGGCCGAAGCGCGTAAAGTGCAAGGCGCGCGCTTCCTCGCTCAGGGCACGCTGTATCCCGACGTGATCGAGTCGGTTTCCGCGCACGGCGGACCAACTTCCACTATCAAGAGCCATCACAATGTCGGCGGCCTCCCCGCCGACCTGGGCCTGGAGCTTA
>JBEKKG010000401.1:0-6866 GCA_050010835.1 Planctomycetota bacterium | reverse complement strand
GTCTTCAAGCTCCAGTAGTAGGACAGGCTTTCCAGCCTGTCCGGACAGCCTGGAAAGGCTGTCCTACCACCACTTACCGCAGCGGCAGCACTCGGCTAAAGACCACCTTCAGATAGCGTCCTTCCGGCATGCGGATCGCCCACGGATGGTCCGGCGCCGCGCCGTGGATGGCGAAAACCTGCAGCTCCATCCCGGCTTCCGCGGCTGCCGCGCGCAAGGCCAGGAGGAAGTCTGCTTCGCCAACCAGGCCCGTGCAGGAGCAGCTCACCAGTATGCCGCCCGGTTCCAGGCACTGCATGGCCAGGCGGTTCATGTCCGCGTAGGCCGAGAGCGCCTTGCTGACTTCCTCACGGGCTTGCGCCAGCTTCGCCGGGTCCAGAATGATCCGGGTGTAGCGTTTGCCGGAAGCGCGGCGGTCGCGCAGGAAATCGAAGACGTTGCCGTGCCGAAAAGCCGCTTGTTCGGGGCTGAGCGCGTTGAGCTCGCGGTTCCGCTCGGCCACGGCGATGGCTTTCTCGTCCAGGTCCACGGCCTCGACGGTTTTCGCCCCGCCCAGGGCTGCCGCGAGCGCGAAGCCGCCGGTGTAACAGAAGCCGTCGAAGACGTCCGCGCCCGCGCACAGACTCGCGACGCGCTGCCTGTTGTCGCGCTGATCGAGGAAGTAGCCGGTCTTGTGTCCGCGCCGCAGGTCCACGTGGAGCTTCAGGTTGTGTTCGTGAATTTCAAGCTCGCGCGTCACGGGCGGCGGGCCGTCCATTTTCAGGCCTTCGAGCTTCTCGGTGCGATAATCGCTGCGCACGATGATTTCGTGGCCGGGAAAATGCTCGGCCAGCCCCTGCTTGACCCATTCCAGATGGCGGTGCATGCCGGCGCTGGCAAGTTCCAGCACCAGGCACTTGCCGTACTTGTCCACGACCAGCCCCGAAAGGCCGTCGCCTTCGGAATGGACGACGCGGTAAGCGTCGCAGCATCCGGACAAACGCAGCACTTCATGCCGCAACCGCACCGCGCGCGTGATGGCGCCGATGAACCAGCGGCGCTCGGGGAACACGCCGCGGTCCAGGGTGAGCAGGCGCACGGCAATTTCGGAATGGGGATTGTAGAACCCGCGCCCCACGAACTGCTCGGCCTTGTCTTCTACTTCCACCAGCGTGCCCGGCGCCAGCTCATCGTATGTCTCGGCCATCATGCGCCTGTAAATCCATGGGTGCAGCGAACCGTGCCGCGTGCGCAGCGAGACCAGCGGCAGCGTGTCGCCCGCCTGAGGCAGCACCGGAGGTTCATCGTCGTGTGGGCTTTTTCTCATGCGGCTATTGTAGCATGGACAATTTCCAATTTGCAGTTCTCAATTCTCTCGGGCCTTGGTTCTGCGTCGGGAAGGAAACCACTCTCGGTTCACTTCGATGTTCCTATTCCAGTCCGCCCTGTTCTCTTCCAGCCCTGGCGTATTCTTCTCGCCGTAGCTGAGGCTGTCCAAAAAGGCGACCACTTCGCCCATGTGTCCTTCAATCAGGTTGACGGCGACGGGCCGCGTGGGGCCGTTGGTCTTGTAGTACCAATGGAAGCCGTGGATCAGGCGGTCAATGAGCAGAACTTTATCTTTTGGCGTGCGGGCTAGAGGAAGCGCGTTGACGAACTCCCGGAACTGCTTGAGGACCGGTTCCGCCCTGCTAAGTTGCTTGTGGTGAATGGTCTTGAAATAATCTGCCCAAGGGAGTTCCCAGCCGCACGGACAACGCAGGATCTTTTCCCGCCGCACAATCTGAGCGCATTGAGGACAAGGCAACTCACCTTGTACTGCTACGCTCGCAATGATGAAACTCTCGCAGCGCGCAAAAAGACCGCAACCCACTTCGTTGATCAGGTCTTCGTCGTAGATGCCCTGCGCGTCGCTCTCATAGAACCGGCGGATCTCATCCTGCGACACACGCGGCGCCCAGGTTGGAAGCCGGTGGTCGCTGGTCATGTTTTCTGTTTCCTCCTGACCTTCCGGTTCAGCGGCGGCGTTTGCTACGAACCATGCCACACGGTGGCAAAGGGACTTTGCCTTGCCTGCACCGCAAAATCAAGCGCTTGTTCCTGCCTTGCAACCAACTCCCGCATGGTTTAGCCTTTCCAACCCATGAGAACATTACAAACCATGCTGAGTTGGGCTGCCGGCGCGGCGCTGAGTTGCACGCTCGCCGGCGCCGCTGAACCCGCAGGAGGCGCCATGCTCCCCGTCCGCGGACTCCACTCCTTCGCGCCGGCGAAAGGCGAACTCGCACTCGCCGAGAAATTCATCCGCGAAGTGCTGCCCCAGGAAGGCGTCACGCACCTGGTCCTGGAATTCAACTACAGCTTCGCGTACCAATCCCACCCGGAACTTGGCGATGCCAACGCCCTGGATGCAGGGGCCGTCAAGCAGTTGCTCAAGGCCTGCCGTGAGTCCGGCGTGAAGCTGATCCCGCAGCTCAATTGCCTGGGCCACCAGTCCTGGGCGAAGAACACGGCCGCGCTGCTCAAGAAACACCCTGAGTTCGATGAAACCCCTTACGTGCCCGCCGACAACAAAGGCATCTACTGCCGCGAATGGTGTCCCCTGCACCCGGACCTGCACAAGATTGTCTTTGCCCTGATGGACGAGCTGGCTGACGCCTGCGAGGCCGAAGCCTTTCACTGCGGGATGGATGAAGTCTTCCTGCTCGGCGACCCCAAGTGCCCGCGTTGCGCGGGCAAGGACAAGGCGCAGCTCTTCGCCGGCGAAGTCAAGCTGCTGCACGATCATCTGTCGGAGAAAAAGCGGACCATGTGGATGTGGGGCGACAGGTTCCTCGACGGCAAGGCCACGCACATCGGCAAGTGGGAGGCCAGCGAAACGGGCACGCATCCCGCCATTGACCTGGTGCCTAAGGACATTGTCATCTGTGACTGGCATTACGATAAAGCGCCTGAGACGCCGCGGCATTTTGCCTCCAAGGGCTTCTCCGTCGTGGCCTGCCCGTGGAAGAACGAGGCCGTGGCCCTGAGCCAGATGGAGCTCATGCGCGCGCTCACCGCGGAAAAGAACCCCGGACAGCCCCTGGGCATGCTCCAGACCACCTGGGTCCCCTTTGCGAAGTTTGCCAACGCTTATTATGGAGAGAAGGAAGCCGGCGATTCGCCCGGCTCCGCGAAGTGCTTCAAAGCCTTGTTTGCCGCGTTGCGCAAACCCGAATGACACGGAGGGGTGAGGGGTGAGGGGTGAGGGGCGAGGGGCGCGTGTTGCGCCGTGTCATAATTCTCCTGCCTCCCATAACTCCCATCGGACTTCCAATGAACGCGCCAGTGCGATGGATTGAAGGCTTGGCGCCCGGCCGCCTGGCCGTTGGGCGCTGCCCGCTCGGCAGGCACCTTGAGGAAACTGTTATTTCCTGGCAACAGTCCGGCGTGCACTGCGTCGCCTCGCTGCTCTGCCCGTCTGAGATCGTGGAACTGGGCCTGGAGCGCGAGGCGGAACTGTGCGCGGCCCACGGCATGGAGTTCCTGGCTTTCCCCGTGCCCGACCACAGCGTGCCGCAGTCCATGCGCGACACCCGCGCGTTCGCGCTGCGGCTGCAAGGCCTGCTGGCGCGCGAAAAATCAGTGTTCGTCCACTGCCGCGCGGGGATAGGCAGGTCCGTGGTTATTGCAGCGTGCGTCATGGTCCTCAACGGCACGAAACCTGAGGACGCCTTTGCACGCATCGGCGCCGCGCGCGGTTACTTTGACGTGCCGGAGACGAACGAACAGCGCAACTGGGTGCTGGAGTTCGCTGGGCGGCTATAGGTTGGCGCGCGGAAAGACCCAGAATTCATTGGCGGTCTCTTCAGCCCCCCGTAAACTCCCCCGCAGTGTGGTCTCAGGGGGAGCAGCGAATCATGGCAAGAGCATTGTTGTGCTGTGTGGTCTTTGCAGCGTGTTGTCTGGGGGGCCAGGCGGCGGATTGGCCCGTCTACGGCGCCGACGCGGCCCGCTCAGGCAGGACGAATGAGACGCTTAAGTTCCCGCTGGAAGCAGCCTGGACGTACCTGCCCGCTCAGCCGCCGCAACCCGCGTGGCCGGAGCCGGGCAAGGAACTCCACCGGCTGGATTTCGACTACGCTCCTCAGCCCGTGATCGCCAACGGCCTCGTCTGCTTCGGCTCCTCCAGCGACGATACGGTGCGGGCGCTGGATGCCGCGACAGGCCAGGTCAAGTGGCGCTTCACCACCGGCGGACCCGTGCGCTTCGCTCCGGCGCTCGCGGACGGCAGGGCCTTCGCCGCCTCAGATGACGGCTGGCTGTACGCTTTGGACGCTGCCACGGGAACGCTGGTCTGGCGCTTCCACGGCGCGCCGCGCGACGACCAGGTCCTGGGCAACGGGCGCATGATTTCGCGCTGGCCGATACGCAGCGGGCCCGTCGCCCTGGACGGAAAGGTCTACTTTGCGGCGGGCATGTGGCCGGCGCACGGCATCTACGTCTACGCCGTGGACGCGCACAGCGGCACCCAGATTTGGTGCAACGATTCCAGCGCCAGCATGTACCGCCTCCAGCCTCACCAGGGCGCCTCGTCCTTTGCAGGTGTGTGCCCGCAAGGCTATATGCTCGCCGCGGGCGGCCTGCTGCTGGCGCCCTCGGGGCGCACCACCCCGGCGGCTTTCGATCTCAGGACCGGCAAGCTGGCGTACTACCAGCCTTACCTGTACTCAGTCCCCTACAGCCCCGAAGGCTGGGGCAACCGCGGGAACGGCGGCTGGTGGGCGACAATTGCAGGCGACTCCTTCTTGTGTGGCATGCACGACCCCGGCGCGCCGGAACTGGATTCCCACGTGGGCGAGGCGGAACCCCGCAAAGGCGACGGCGTCGTCGTCTACTCTCTCGCCACCGGCCTGCGGGAACTTAATCTTCCCGATAGATACTGCGCCCTGGCTGCCGGCGACGAACTCTACACCGTGGGCAAGAACGAACTCCAGGCCATTGACCTGAAGGCCTGCCGCGAAAAGAAGAAGTTCGACGCCGGCTGCATCAAATGGAAAACCGAGCAACCGCGCGCGTACTGCCTGGCGTTGGCGGGCGCGACGCTCCTCGCCGGCGGCCGCAACGCGCTCAACGCTTTCGACGCCGCGACGGGCAAGCGCCTCTGGTCCGCGGAGATTGACGGCCAAGTGCGGGGCCTTGCCGTGGCCGGCGGGCGGGTCGTGGCCGCGACGAACAAAGGGAGCCTGGTCTGCTACGAGCCGCATGAGATCAGCCTGCCGCCGCTCACCGTGGGCGAGACAGCCTCACACGCGGTGAGCGCGCCGGGCCCGCATGTGGACGCCGCCGCCAAGATAGTCAAGGAAAGTGGAGTATCGCAAGGTTACGCGCTGGTCGTCGGGGAGCGCGACAGCCGCTTGGCAACTGCCCTGGCTTCCCGGACGGACCTGCACGTCATTGCGCTGCTGCCTCCGGAAGGAGACTTGGCTGCCGAGCAGCAGCGCCTCCTTGCCAGCCCGCTTTACGGTTCGCGCGTCGTGGTTCAAGCGCCCCCTCACCCTACCCTCTCCCGCAAGGGGAAAGGGGAATTACCGTACGCGCCCTACTTTGCCGATCTTGTCGTCGTGACAGGCGGCGTAGAAGGTCTGTCAGGGGAGGAGTTGTACCGGGTCGTGCGTCCCTGCGGCGGAGTGTTGTGCTTCTCAGGGATGAGCAAGGAAGAAAGCGACCTCATGCTGGCGGAAGTGTCAGGCCCACGCGACGAAACCAGATCCGCCGGCAGTCTGCGGATGCTAGTCCGCGGCCGCCTGCCGGGCGCCGGGGAGTGGCGCTGCCAGCGTGCGGACGGCGGCAACACGGGCAGCGGCGAGGAGAGCCTGGTGCACCCGCCCTTCGATCTGCTCTGGTTCGGCGGCCCCGGTCCGGACAGGATGATGAGCCGGCACTGGGGGGCCTCCGCGCCGCTCTCAGTCGCCGGCCGCGTTTTCGTGGCCGGGCAGCATCACGTCATGGCCTTTGACGCCTATAACGGCCGCGAGTTCTGGTGCAGGGAACTGCACAACGTCGGACGGCAGTTTGCGGACTTCAGGTCCTCCAACTTCATGGCGGACGACACGAGCCTTTTTGCCGCAGTCGGCGCCGAATGCCACAAGCTCGACCAGGCCACCGGCAAGACCGTGGCCGTCTACCGCCTGCCCGAAAGCACCAGTGGCGTCTCGCCCGTGTCCGAGCCAGCGGCGGTGGACGTCGCGTGGCCTGCCGTCTGGAAGTTGTTCGGGCCCTTGCCCAAGAATTCGCCCCCACTTCCGGAGGCCGCGCTGAAAGCGGTCCCCGAGGAACTGAGTGCCGGCGGAAAGACGTACAGCGCGCTGGCCGTGCGCCCGGTAAAGGGGAAGATAGACCTCTCTTACTACTACGGCGGCTACGGCTTCAAGCCGCTGGAGCCGGGCGAGAAGCCTGAGGACCATCCGCGGGCGGAGGGGGAGACGGACTTCGTCTCGGAGCAGAGCCTCGCTTGCCTCTTCGCCGAGATCGAATGCGCCTCCTCGGGCAAACTCATCATTGGCGCCGGCGCCGATTGGTGGATGCAGTGGTTCCTCGATGGCAAGCCCATTTACGACACGCTGAAGGACGGAAACGATATGGCGCCTTACAGCGTGACGAACCACGTTTTCTCCGCCGATGCGACTCCAGGCCGGCACGTGCTGGCAGTGCTGGTGAAGGCCGGCAGCCGCGGCTGGTGCCTGTGTTCCGCAGGCGGCGCGAAGTACCAGCGCAGCCTGAGGGGCGTGCCTGCGGCGCACCTGTTGCCCCGGTGGGGCTATCTGTCCGTGGCGGGCGGCCTGGTCCTGGGCAGCCCGGAAGTGTCATAGAGGGGCTTCTCCTCCGCCTGCTTCTGGACGATGTGC
>JBEKKG010000400.1:0-10533 GCA_050010835.1 Planctomycetota bacterium | reverse complement strand
GGCGCGCCGCGAGAAGCGCTTGCGGTGGCCGGCGAGGTCATCGGCTTCGCTCCACAAGGCGCCCAGCGCGGGCAGCGAGACTGCCGCAATGCCGCCGGGCGCCAAGACGCGATAAAATTCCAGCACCAGGGCTTCCGGGTGCTCCAGATGCTCAAGCACGTCAAAGCAGCCGATGGCCGGCAAGGAATCCGCCGGCAGATGCAAGTCCTGGAACAGGGCACAAATCGTGTGCCGGACGCCGCGCTGCGCGGCAGCCCGCGCGCCGGCGGGGCCAGGTTCGACCGCGACCGCTTCGAGCCCCTGTCCCTGGAGATGTCTGGCCACAAAGCCGTTGCCCGCGCCCACGTCCCACAGGGCCGCCGGCCGAGCAGGCGTGCAGATGAGCTGCGCCAGCATCCGGTTGCGATGGTGGAACCAGAAGCTCCGCTCCTCAACGCCGGCGCAGAGAACATTGCAGTCCGCCGGATAGCTGAGCGCCTCCCGAAGCGCCGGGACAACCCACACGCCGTTGTCGGGGCTGGCGTGGTCGGCAAGGCGCCAGCCGTGGTCGCGTTCCAGCCGTTCGATCTCCGATGGCAAGAGTTGTCCGCTCCGTCCAGGTTCCAAGGCGCACATCATCCGGGGAAGTCACGGACGGCAGCGATGACGAGCGCCTGATCCGCTTCCGTCAGCGCATAGTAGAAGGGCAGGCGCAGCAAACGGTCGCTCACCTCCTCGGTCACAGGGCACGCGCCGGGCCTGCCGCCGTACTTGCAGCCCATGGCTGAGAGGTGCAGCGGCAGGTAGTGGAACACGCTGAGAATGCCGCGAGACCTCAAGTGCGCAATCAACGCCTGCCGTTGCTGCAGCGACGGCAGCAGCAGGTAGAACATGTGGTAGGGCTGCTCACAGTGCGCCGGCACAATCGGCAGCCGGACGCCCCGGTCATGCGCCCAGCCCTGCAGGCCCTGCCAGTAAGTCTCCCAGATGCGCCGGCGCGCGGTCTGGACCTTTTCGCGCGCTTCCAGTTGAGCGAAAAGGAACGCGGCCAGCAGCTCCGAGGGCAGGTAGCTGGAGCCGATGTCCACCCACGTGTACTTGTCCACTTGCCCACGGAAGAACCGGCTGCGGTTGGTGCCCTTCTCACGGATGATCTCGGCGCGCTCGACGAAGCGCGGGTCGTTGATGAGCAGCGCGCCGCCCTCGCCACACGTGAAGTTCTTCGTCTCGTGGAAGCTTTGCGTGGCCAGGGCGCCGAACGTGCCCAGGGGTTTCCCCTTGTAACGTCCGAACAGCCCGTGGGCATTGTCCTCGACGACCAGCAGGCCGTGGGCGCGGGCGCAGCCCAGGATACTCTCCATTTCGCAGCCCACGCCCGCATAATGCACGGGCACAAGGGCCTTCGTCCTGGCGGTGATCAGCCGCGGCAAGAGCTGTTCGTCCAGGTTGAGCGTATCGGGGCGGATGTCGGCAAAGACGGGTGTCGCGCCTCGCAGGACGAACGCATTCACGGTGCTGACGAACGTGAAGGCCGGCACGATCACTTCGTCGCCCGGTTGTATCTCCGCGAGAATCGCCGCCATCTCCAGAGCGTGGGTGCACGAGGTGGTCAGGAGCGCTTTACTGACGCCCAACTGCTGTTCGAGCAACTCATGGCATCTCCTGGTAAAGGCGCCATCGCCCGACAGCGCGCCGCCGGCGATGGCCTCCTGGATATAGGCCAACTCCATGCCGACAGTGGAAGGCCTGTTGAAGGGGATCGCCCACTGACTCATCGCCGGTCTCCCGCCGCATACCACTTGTGGAACCACGCTTCGGCGGCACGGAGGAGGAAACCACAGCGCTGGTACAGCCGCTGGCCGTTGACGTTCCGTCCTTGCGTCACCACCGAGACCTCACTAGCCGCCCGTTCCCGGAACCACCCGACTGCGCCCGCAACCAGTGCCGGTCCCACGCCGCTGCCGCGCCATTCCTCAGCCACGCCCACCAGACCGATCCGGCCGCGCAGCGGCTCTTGGTCGAGACTGCAGGAGACGTAGCCGATGGCCTGGCCCCTTGCATCGCCCACGAGCACGGCATCGGCAAAACCCTCGCCACAACTGCGTCTGATCCAAGTCCTGTACAGTTCGTCGCAGAGGCCGCGCTGGAAGTGCGGATCGCTGTAGAACCGCGTGTCCCGATGGCTGTACCCGGCGATCGCTTCCAGTGCGGGAAGGTCGTCAGGAAGAGCGGCGCGGATGGTGAGGCCGGGCAACACAGGATGCGGCAACCGTTTGCCCGGCGACAGGACGTATGTTTCTCGTATGTCCATCAGCCGGAACCCGTGGTCCTCGGCGGCCAGTATTGCTTGCGCGTCCGACAGTTCGGTGAGGAAGTAGACGCAGTTGACGTGCTCGGACAGGCACCAGGCGTCCACGGCAGCCGCGCGGG
The DNA here is from genome assembly GCA_050010835.1 of Planctomycetota bacterium. GTDB lineage: Bacteria > Planctomycetota > SZUA-567 > H5-PLA8 > H5-PLA8 > JAPLOD01. The sequence continues at coordinate 8,124 of JBEKKG010000400.1, read as the reverse complement.
CATTGTCCATGTGCCCGCCGGCCACGCGCGCGATCCGTGCTTTGAAGAAATCACTGTCCCAGGGCAGTACCTGGCACGGCGCTGGCTTTGCCGGCTCCATTTCTCTTCCGTTTCGCGCGGGTACACCCATATCATTCTTGCCCAGGGGCGTGTGCCGCCACGCCCCCGCTCTGGCCGGCGTCTCCTATCTCCTGGCCGGCCACGTAAGTTGGGCGCCCCATCATGGTGAAATGCATGCGCGCCAGGTACTCCCCGATAATGCCCAGGCAGAGCAGTTGGGCGCCGGAGAAAATCGCCACGATGGATGCCAGGAACGCAAAGCCCGGAACGCTGGCCCCCTGAATCAGATAGCGCCCCACGACATAGGCCAGCACCACGACGCCGAAGAGGGCCAGCCCGAACCCCATGAGGCTGGCCAGTTGCAGCGGCATCGTGCTGAAACCAGTCAGCATGTTCATGGCATGCGTCAGCAGACGGTAAAAGCTGTAGTTGGATGCGCCCACGGGCCTGGCTTCATGGCGCACTACCAGCCACCCGAAGCGCGGAGTCCCCCAGGTCAGCAGCACGTCAAGGCACACATTCGGGCTATGATATGCCGCAAAGGCCTCCCGCAACCTGGTCCGGAAGATGCGGAACGCGCTCACCCGGCGTGCTGTCGCCGCGCCCATCGCGTTCTGGAGCGCCAGTTTCGTCAACCACGATGCCAAGTCACGGAACATCCCATGCTGCTCGGTCTCCGGCACCCCGTAGACGACGTCATGGCCTTCGGCCATTTTCACCAGCAGCTTCTGGACCTCCTCCGGAGGATGCTGCAGGTCGTCGTCCATCGTCACAATGAGCTCGTGCCGGGCCGCCCGGATGCCGCACAACAGGGCATTGTGCTGGCCGTAGTTGCGCAGCAGGGTGATGCCCCGCAGCCAAGGCCTGCCCACGCTGAGTTTGCAGATTGCCTCCCAGCTATTGTCGCGGCTGCCGTCGTTGACCAAGAGGACCTCGAAGCGTTTTGCGACCAGAGGCAAAGCGGCTTCGAGCCGAGCGACCAGGTCCCGCAGCGTGGCTTCACTATTATACACGGGGATGACCACCGAGAGGGATGGTTGTGCTTGTACCTCACGATCCATTCTGGGCTTCCCCTGAATATCCACCGCTGCCACGGTTTTCGATGACCCTACTGCCTGCGAGAACCCAAGTCAAGGTTCATTCCGTCGTAAGAAACGGGTGCATGTCAGCAAATGTACCGCGGGCGTCCTGTCAGCAAATGTACCGCGGGCGTCCCGCCCGCCCGTGGCAGGCCGGCAGGGCGCGAGGACGAAGGCGGGCGGGACGCCCGCGGTACGCTCTGGGCCACGCATTTACTGACATGCACCTGTAAGAAACCCCTTCTGCACCCCGCGGTCCCGAACAGACTTGATTCGCTCTTGCTAGAGAGTAGTTTGTCCTGCTTCCCGGCGCGGATATGGTATGGACCAGGGCAACTGAGGCCAGGGTGCCGGTGCCTGGGACCGCCGAAGGAGGGGGTCTTTCTTGCTGAGATCTGCCTGGAAACCGGTCGCGTTCGGCCTGGCACTGTTGGCGCTGCTGCTCATGGTCCGCCATGCCGACGCGGCGCTTGCGGCAGTGGCGTTGCCTGTAAACCCTCACCGGGCCGCGAACATCAGGTTCGTTATGAAGTTTCTGTTGGCAGGCGGCTGCCTCTGCGTCTGCCTGTGGGCCGTTCATTTCCTGTGGAAGCCCTTCCTGGATCAACCGCGTCTGCCACGCGCCGCGATGCTGTTGGGTATCCTGGCTTTCTGCACCACGATCATTCTGCTGCTGCCGCCCTTCCAGGCGCCGGATGAGATGATGCACTGGCGGAAAGCGATGGAGTACTACCGCCCGGAGGGCGTGAACGATCCGGCGTGCAAGTTAGCCACGCACTTAGGTTCATACGAAATACCTTTCCATGGGGACCACCGCCAGGACGTGGGCCGCTTCCACAAGGAGATGCCGGATGATCTGGAAAGTCCCAACATGGCCGAGTTCGGCTATGTGAGCAGGTGCTCCTACCCGCTGGTCCTGCTGGTCTCCCTGTTCTACCCGCGCACGGCCACGACGGCGGAAACACTGCACTTCTATTACCTCTGCAGGGTTGTCCCGGCCGTCGTCCTGCTGCTGCTCCTGTTCTGGACGAACCGGCGTTACCGTGTGCCGTATACGGCCCTGGTTTTTTTCTCCCTGCCCATCGTCCTGCAGCAGTGCTGCACCGTCTCGGCGGACAACTTCCTCAATCTGGGCACATTCGCCGCGGTGCTGCTCTTCCTGCACCTGCGCCGCAGTCCCTCCGTCCGGTTGACGATTGTTCTGTGGCTGCTGTGCCTGTTCCTGGCGTACTCCAAATTCGTCGTGGCGGGGGTCCTTGTGCTGCCCTTGCTCTTGGTGCCCTTCGCGAGGATTCCGCGCAAGAAGATCGTTGTGCCTTTGTGCGTTCTGGCCTTCGCCGGAGCCTTGGCCTGGTTCATCCCCAAGGCCGCCGCGTCGTTGAGACACACGGGCGGGATGTACGGCTTGGAGCAGGTGGACGCGCAGTTTGCCGCACTCCAGACTTGGGATGGCATGCGCGTGTTTCTGGGCATGTACTGGAACATACTCCGGCAACTCTGGGGTGTGAACTGCTGGTCCATTAACATGGGCTGGCTGGACGTGCCGCTGAGCCCGTTGCACTTCGCCCTGATTCATGTGGCACTGTATCTGGCGCTCTTGCTCGACCTGTGCCAGTTTGGCCCGCTGGTGGTGCGCGCGGCGCGGTCCCGCTGGCGCGAGGTGGCGCTGGCCGCCGGCGTGATTGCCACGAACCTGCTCGCGAACACCTGCAGCGTGGCCCTCGCATACTTCATCGTGGGGGTGCCCCCGGGCGGCACAGCGATTGCGCACTGGCAGATGCGGCACTTCTTCCCAGGCATGATCGTGCTGGTGCTCATGCCCATGCTGCTGTGGGACAATAAGAACGGGGACGCCGCGCCGGGCACGCCAAGACCGGGATTCCTGGCGCCGGCGCTCAACGGCGTGGCATTGGTATTCCTGCCGCTGCTGTTTTTTGCGCGCAACGTGGAGCTGGCCATTGATCTGCTGGCGCGGTACTGGTGGTGAGCGCCTGCGGGCCTGCGCCAGGGCAGGGACCGGCGTGCAGGCCAATTCAGGCGCCTTGTCGTTGAATCCGGCAAGACCGAGGATACACTGGTGCTGCGTTGGCGGTGGAGGGGTAGCTCAGTCGGTAGAGCAACGGATTTTTAATCCGTTGGTCGCGGGTTCGATTCCCGCCCCCTTCACTTATAGAGCATTATCCGAATGGCTGCGTTGTGGATTGTCTTAGGATGGCTGCTGCTGGCATCCGGAATAGGCGGTTGCGTTGCCGCCGACGCTGCTGGGCCGCCACGCACGTTCTACGTTGATGCCGCTCATGGAGATGATGGGCTGGCCGGCCTCACACCAGAATCGGCGTGGCGAACGCTCGGCATGGTGAACCGGGCGCCGCTGCGGCCAGGCGACAAGGTGCTGTTCAGGCGCGGCGAGGCGTGGCGCGGCCAACTCGTGCCGCAGAGCGGCGACGCCCGCGGGGTCGTATCATACGGCGCCTTCGGTGAAGGGGCCAAACCGCTGTTCCTGGGTTCGGCGGCGTTGAACCTCGCAGAGGATTGGCAGCCAGCCGGCCCAGGGCTTTGGGCCACGGCGCCTCTGTGTTTCCAGCCGGGCGCGGTGCAGGCTGATTTGCAGCAAGGCCGGTGGTGGGTACACCAGGAGGGAGGCGCGGCGTGCAGCCTCAGCCCCCTCCCGGCCGGCAGCGAGGGCCACCCGGGATACCGGTTGGAGTGCAGACAACCGGGTACCGAGCCGCACCATATCCAGTTGAGCGTGCCGGGTCTCAGCGTCCACGACGGGGAGTACTACCTGTTGACGCTGCGGGCGCGCTGCACCCAGCCCATGACGCTCAGGCGTATCGCACTGATGAAGGACAGCCCGCCTTGGACGGCGTATGCCTCATCGGACTCCGCCATCGCCATCGGCACGGACTGGGGCGAGCAAACGATCCGCTTCCACGCCCGCGCCACTGCCAAGGACGCCCGCTTGACGCTGTTCCTTGGGGGCGTGCTGCCGGCTGGCGTCACCCTGCTGCTCCAGCCAGGGAAACTGGTGGAAGCCAAGTGCAGCCAGCCCATTCCGCTTTCTGCCGACGTTGGCAACATCGTTTTCGACCATGGCAAGGCAGCCGGCGTGAAGAAGTGGAGTGCGGCGGACCTCCGGGAGGAAGGCGACTACTTCTACGATCCCCAGGCCTGGCAGGTGACGCTGCGCTTGCACGGCAATCCGGCGACGCTGTATCGCAGCGTCGAACTGGCATTGAGCCGGCACATCATTGACGAGGGGGGCCGCGGCTACGTGACCTACGAAGATCTGGCGTTGACTTGCGGGGCGGCCCACGGGATCGGTGGCGGCGGCACCCACCACATTACCGTCCGCAACTGCGAACTTTCCTACATCGGCGGGGGCCACCAAATGACGCGGCCTGACGGCAAGCCCGTGCGCTACGGCAATGGGATCGAGTTCTGGTCGGGTGCGCGCGAGTGCCTTGTCGAAGGCTGCCGCCTGTGGGAAATCTACGATGCCGCGTTGACGAACCAGGGAGACGGCGTGAATGTCCAGGAAAACATCACGTATCGGGGCAACGTCATCTGGAATAGCGAATACTCGTTCGAGTTCTGGAACCGCGGACCGCAAAGCCGCGCCCGCAACATCCGCTTCGAGCACAATACGTGCGTGAACGCGGGCCATGGCTGGGGCCACCGACAGCGTCCCGACCCCAACGGGCGGCACCTCATGTTCTGGGACAACAGCGCGGAGACTGAAGGGGTTGTCGTGCGCTACAACGTGTTCTGCAACGCTTCGGACAGTTGCCTGCGCCTGCACGGGCGAGACTGGACCTCGGCGTTGTCCATGGACTACAACTGCTGGTCCCAGTCGCAGGGGCCGTTGCTCTTGTGGGGCCAGCAGGCAATAAATGCAGATCAGTTCGCCGCGTTTCAGCAGCCGCGAGGCTTGGACGCCCACTCACTGATTGTTGACCCGAAGTTCAACGACGCTTCTCGGAATGACTACCGCCTGGTGCCCGACAGTCCCGCACGCGCGCTCTCAGACCAAGGCGTCCCGGCCGGGGCTTTGCCGTAGCGCAGATTGCGAGTGCCACCAGGGGTTGCGTCCGCTCGCTGGACTCCGGAGAGCGATTACTTTGGGTCTTACAAGACCAATGGCCAAGCCAGCGGGAAAGTCCTGGCCACGTACGATGAGGTTTTTGGGCGAGCGGAAAGCCGGGAGCATTTCCGGCGGTTTGCCCGAGGGCAGATGGCTGGCGCTATGTGCGCCGACGCAGCAGTACAGCTCCGCTTCGGGCCAGGTACGGCCAGACTCGCCTTGGCCGCGTTTGTACGTTCCGGCAGCCCATAGCCGTCAGGCCTTCCGGAACTCCTGCACCCCCGAAATCGCCACCACCTCGCCCAGGTAGAAGCGGTGGTAGTCCTTGGCCGGGTAGTTCACCGCGATCGTCGGATCCAGGAAGAATTCGGGCTTCAGGTCGTCGCGATAGATCTTGCGGCACTCGATGACCAGCTTGGCCTCGGCAAAGCACGGCGAACCCACTTTGCTGGACGCGGCCGGCGTCAAGCCGGACTCGGCCACCTTGTCGCCGTCGCGGCCGGACTTGGTGCCCAGCAGCATCAGCGCGTCATGGTATTCCCGTGGGAAGGCGCTCAGCGTGAAGTCCGGCGACTCCTCCATGAACTCGTAAGTGTACCGCTGCGGCCGGACGAACGCGATCGCGACGGGCTTGGACCACAGCACTCCCAGGCAGCCCCACGAGACTGTCATCGTGTTGAACCGCTTCGGCTCGAGCTTTCCCGCCGTCAGCAACAGCCAGTCATCGTTGAAGGTCTTGAAGAGCGGCGCGTTGAATGTGCCGATCCCGATCGGTTGGCGATCCATCATGACCCCCCTTTCCTTTGCGGCGCCTGAGGACGCCCTGCCTTCGCGGCCCGCTCACCGAAATCGCCCTGCTCGGCCTCATTGTCATCAAGATGCCGGGCACCAAGTTGGAATGGGACGCTGCCAAGACGCAATTCGCCAACTGCGCCGAAGCGGACCAGTACATTGCGCCGCCATGCCGACAGGGGTGGACATTGTAGCTCTAATGCCTAAAGCCGCACTTCACATTCTGCCGCGCGCGTGTCAGAATAACGCCGCGCGGGAGGGACGCACGATGACGCGAAAAAGGTTGTTTCTCGCCGCAGCCTGCTGGCTTGCCGGCTGGACCGCAAGCGGCGCCGATTGGCCGATGTGGCGGTGCGACCCCAATCGCAGCGCGGCCTCGCCCGAAGAATTGCCTGACCAGCTCGACGCCCTCTGGGTGCGCGAATTCCCGCCCGTCCGTCCGGCCTGGCCCAATGAGCCGCGGCTGCACTTCGATGCGTCCTACGAACCTGTGGTGCTGGGCAAGCTGCTCTTTGCCGGCTCCCCGAACGACGGCAGCGTGACGGCATACTCCACGGAGACAAGCGAGCTGCGCTGGAAGTTCTTCTCGGACGGCCCGGTGCGCTTCGCCCCGGTCGCCTGGAAAGACCGCTTATGCTTCGGCTCCGACGACGGTTGCGTCTACTGTCTCAATAGCGCAGACGGCACGGTGAAGTGGAAGACACGCCTCGTGCCCGAAGACCGGCCGGAGCGGAAGCACCTGGGGAACGCGCGGCTCATCTCCTTCTGGCCGGTCCGCGGCGGCCCGGTGCTGGCGGACGGCACGATCTATGCCGCCGCGGGGCTTTGGCCGACGCTGGGAGTATTCATCGCGGCCCTGGATGTGGAGAGCGGACGCGTGGTCTGGCTCAACCGGGATGCCAACCTGATTAAGAAGGTTCGGGTAGACCATAACGAACTCCAGGACTCCGGCCTTTCGCCCCAGGGATACCTGGTGCTGGCCGGCGAAACGTTGCTCGTGCCTAATGGCCGCTCGATGCCGGCCTGTCTCGACCGCAAAACGGGGCAGTTGCTGCATTACTTGCAGGGCTATCGCAACGGCGATTGCCGCGTGACTGCGATGGGCCAGTACGCTTTTGTCGGCCGGGAAGGGGTGGTGGACATCGCGACCGGGAGGGAAGCGGGCAGCCGCTGGGCGCAGGCAGGCAGCGCCGCGCCGAAGAACTTCGTGCTCAGCAAGATGGACCTCTTTGAAAGCCCTGCCTATGCGTATAATAAGCGCCCCGCCTGTTCGGCTTGGTCGGCCCTCGGAGCCGGGACGGTCTACGGCCTGCACCAAGGCGTATTCTATGCCTACGATCTCAGCCATCCCGCGGTTGCCGAGTACGATACACAATACGAGGGCCACAAACTCAAGCCCTGGCGCTGGGAACTGCCGGAACTCTGGAAGTTCGCCACGCCATACGCCAAGGACCGGCCGGCCTGCCTGACTTTGATCAAGGCAGGGAACCGGCTGTATAGCCATGCGGGCCAGCGGTTGCTGGCGGCGGGGCTGCCCACCGCGGGCGGCGAGCCCAAGGTCCTCTGGGAGCGGCAAATCGAGGGCACGCCGTCGGCCCTCCTCGCCGCCGACGGCAAGCTGTTCGCCATGACCAAAGAGGGGCGCTTGTATTGTTTCGCAGCAGGACGGGCGGGCGGGACGCCCGCGCTCCCAGGACGGGCGGGCGGGACGCCCGCGCTCCCAGGTCAGAAGCCCGCTGACGGTTGGGAGAAGACAGCAGGGGAAATCCTCAAATGCACGCAGGTCTCGGACGGCTACTGCCTCGTCCTCGGCATCGGATCGGGCCGCCTGTTCGAAGAATTGCTTGCCCAATCGTCGCTGCGTCTGATCGGCGTTGATTCCGATGCGGAGAAGGTGCGGCGCCTGCGCGAAAGGCTCGGGGTGGGTCCGGAGCGCTTTCAGGTGATCTGCGCGACCGCGAGCTTCAGCGAGGAAGGTCAGCGAACGGCGGGGAATTTCGGCGCGCAACTGGCGGGCGTGCCCCCGGAAACCTTTGCCCCAGTGACGGGACGGCTTGCGGCGAGGGCGCCTTCGGCGCCCGGTTCAGCGCCGGACGCTGCGGCGCTCGC
>JBEKKG010000399.1:0-6876 GCA_050010835.1 Planctomycetota bacterium | reverse complement strand
GGTTTATGTTCCGGCCAGATTGGTTCGTGTTCCAGCCAGATTGGTTCGTGTTCCGGCCAGTCTGGCGTCAGTTCGCGCCAGTTCGGAACAGTTTGCCCAGACTTTTAAGGACTTGCATGAAGACTAGAGAAAAAAAGCTCGCGGCGCAAAGGGTCAAGGCTGGTCTGCTCACCGCAGTGGGCGCGGAGGAACGCAGAGTTAACCCGCATTTCTCACCACTCACTCAACACAGAGGGCGCAGAGTGCGCAGAGGGAAAAACCTTGTGAACAATAGCAAATCCTCTGGTGCCAACCCCTCTGCGCTCCTCTGCGTCCTCTGTGTTGAGAAATCCGGGTTGGAGGGACAAGTCCCGCATACTGCGTCAGTTGAAGCCACTTCGTTGGTAAGGCTCCTCGGTCGTTACGCAAGAGGCCTGCAAACTCTGTGCAGAAACCGATCAATCATGCGACAAAACGTTTCAAAAAATGACTGCCTTCCGTACTGGTGCGTCTCTCATAACATCATAGCCTTATGGCACTTGCCGCAATCTGAAAGGCTCGATACCAAGGGCAGGTGGCACGCGCACCTCAAAGATCGCGCTGTAGCGCAAGTTGGCAGCTTGCGCCACGTGAGCCAACTTGACCCACGCGGCACCCTCTCTCCACAGGGGAAAGGGACTTGCGGCGCGTCCTGCAGTTACGGTAACGCACCCGTGTCATTTCCCCGCGTTCTCCGCTTCCCACTTGTTGGCGTACTCGATGAACTTCTCCAGGTTCGAGTAGTCCGCGGCCCAAGTGGTGTACATCACGCCGACAACGTTCTTCGCCTGCTTCGAGGTGTCCAGCCAGTCCACGATCTTCTTCGGGTCGGCATCGTAGTATCCGGCCAGGATCTGCTGGTGGCCGCGGTCGGAGAAGAACTTCAGCGAGTCCAGCTTGTTCTGCATCCAATTCGCCACACCCACGTCGCTGGACAGGCCCTCCCACGAGCCGGCCCACGGACCCCTCCCCTTGACCAGGTAAAAATGCTTGGCGTCCGGCCTGGCGTTGTGGAACGGGTCGAACATGTCGTTCCAGACCAGGATGGGCTTGCCGGGATCCACGCGCTTGATGATCTCCGTGCACTTCCGCACGTTGTCGGCCAGCAGTTGCCCCGGGGTCTTGCCGCTCTTTACGCACGAATCATCCCAGCCGCCGATGCGGATTTCATCGTGCGCCATCAGGTAGATGTCCGGATTGCCGTACTCTTTCATCCACTGGATATGCTTCTCGACGATTTCGTATACCTTGGGCTCGGCCATGCACATGTTGAAGTTGTTGCCCTTGCCCGCTGCCGTAGCGAAATGGTAGCTGGCCAGGACCTTTTGGCCTTCCTTAAGGCGGCCGCCTTCCATTACCGGGACGACCGGGACATCGTGCCAGATCGTGAAGTAACCGGGATTGGGGTCGAGGAACAGCTTGGGGTCCTTCACTGCGCTGAAATCCTTGCCCTCCTCGTATGTGGTCTTGCCGTCCTCGCTGGTAATCGTGAGCGGCAGACTGTCGCGGCGAATGACGTTCACGAACCCGCCCGGCTCGATCTTGACGTCATCCCACCAGATCTTGCCCGTCTTGGCGTCCCAACAGCCCATGTAGAGCGTTACTTCGGTGTTGTCGAGCGAACAGAAACTGAAGTGAAACCGCGTCCAGTCCATCGTCTTCTTGAGGTCCGGCGCTTGCCAGTTCAGCGGCATGCCGCCGTCGGGGTCGCCCGCAAAACCCATCACCCGCATGTCTTTGCCGGTCCAGTCTTCGGTCTTCACCATCACGGAAACATGGTAGTACTGCCAGGGCTTGACCTGGATTTTCTGAGACACCCGCGCATTGGGGCGCTTGCCGCCGGGGTCTTGCTGGCGGAGGGAGGATTTGCCCTCGAACTTCACCTGCTCGTCAGCGAACGACACCACGCCGGGCGAATCCGCATACCAGCCTTTCGGGTTGTCGTTTTTGAATTCCTCGAACGACGGATTCACGAGCAAGGGCTTGTCATCGCCTGGGACGAGCTTGCCATCCTTGACGACGAACACGGCATTGCGCACCGGCATGCCCTCGCAGAGATTCGGATCGTTCGTCAGGAACGTGTCCGCGTATCCGAAGGGCGTAACGGCGGCGATGAACTTCATTTTCTCGGCCGTGCAGTCCTCCCGGAATTTCCTCAATCTCGCGGTGACCGCGGGAGGTTGGAGCTGGAACTTTTCGAACTTCGAATCCGCGACCAGGATGCCGGTGTAGCCGGCCTGGTGCGCGCGTTTCATCAACGCGGTCAGCTTCGGCACCGCCGCCTCATTGGCGAAGTTCGTAAACGAGAACACCCACCTCTGCCGCGGTTCCAGTTTCGGCGCGGGGGGCCCCACCGGAGGAACTTCTCCGGCCAAAGAGAAGGAGGTGGCCAAAAAGGAAACGGCAACCATCGTCCAGCTTCTGTTCATTGCAGTCCCTCTGAAGAGGTTCGCCAAAGGAGCCGCCCTGCGTCCTCACAAAGGCTCCTCCATGAAAGCCACCTCCGCGATTTGAACGCGGGACCTACGGTTTACAAAACCGTTGCTCTACCGCTGAGCTAAGGTGGCGCACTTATGAACTACACTGGACAGCATACCACAGACCTGCTTGTTTTCCATTCCAAAGCGGTGCCGCCGGCTCTTGGCACAGACCATCCAGTGCCCAGCAGGCTCCGGGAGATGACCAACCCTAGAGCGGGGTTGAGCCCGAGGCAAAGGGTAAAGCGAACGCTGCAATGGTTAGCGTGTCTCATTCGTGCGCCTCCTGCAACGGTTCTTGCACGGCAGCCTCAAGCCTTACACCGCCGCGGCGAAGCAACAAAAAATGCCTCGTTGGCCGGTACGCCGTTCACAACCCCCGTGGCAGGAACGAGGACCAGTACTTCCTGTCCGTCTCATAGGGGTTGACGGGGTCTTTTGCGGCGTCGAGAGTCCCGGGCAAAATACCGTAGCGCTGCATCTCGCGGATGTACTGGCGGTTGGGCCTGAAGCCGGGCATGTCAAAGCGCTTGTGCGCCTCCAGCGCATTCTGGGCCGTGCCTATGCCCTGCAGGAGAACCAGATAGTCGCTGTCCGCAGTGTCCTTGAACACGACGGGATGCTGGCCTTTGTCCGTGCCGGCATAGCCGCCGGCGCGGGCGGACAGCGGGACCAGCAGCATGGCTGACTTCTCCGGTCGCGTCAGGTTATAGGCCACGTGCGCCGAGATGCACTTGCGCCGTTCCTTCTGCTCCGAGGCCCCGTAAGTGCCGGCAATCAGCCCCCAGTCGGTGGGCGACAGGGGCAGTCGCAGGTTGCCTGCTGCCTTCTCGTCGTGGCACGGGAAGCAACTCCTCTGGATGGCTGCAGTCGCAGGGGCGAAAGGCGGCCATACGGCTACGCCGTCAAAAGGCCGCTGCTGGAGGTCAATGGAACCCGTCCAGAGCGCGGCGTAGGTCCCGGAATACGGCGCGCCGGACTCGATCCAGAGCCTGAGCACCAGTTCCTCGCGCGCCGAGACCTTCACGTCGTGGTGCTCGCCCTGCACCCTTTTCAGCAGAGGGCTGGCGGAGCTGCCGATTGAATAGGGCGGCCTGTTGCCCTCGCGGTTACGCGCGTCGGAAATCTGCCCCGCCAGCGTCAGCGCGGCGTAGGAGATGGAGAAAGTCTCGCTCCGGTCCCCCTCCAGCACCACCTTTCCCGCGCGCTCCTGGCTGTTGTGGCAGCGGATGCAGTGCCGATCTAAAATCGGCTGGATGTCGCGCGGAAAGTCGAAGACCTCGGGGAGACCCTCGAACTTCTCGATCTGCGCAGGCGGGGACCGGAAGGCCGCCAACGGGGGCGCGCCCGCGTGCGGCGTGGTCGCGCGGGACTCGTGGCAGCCCACGCAGCCGAGCGTCTCGCCGGGCATCACCGTGAAAAAACTCTGCATGCGTTTCACGGAGTTGTTCTTCTCGTCCCAGGCCACAACGAACAGCGGAATGCCGGCCGGGACGTCGAAGTGCGCCGAACCGTCCGGCGCCACCGGCACCGTCCCGAGGACCCGCTCCAACGTGAAGGAACCGCCGAGCGTGATGGGCTCCGTCCAGCCGCCGAAGAGCCCCAGGAAATTGACCGGCTTGGGCAGGGGCTCGACAATCAGGAGTTTCCGGATGGCGCCCGGCTTCACGCCGCTCATGTTGCGTCCCAGGTAGGCGTTGGCCAGCAACACGGTCCCTGTGCCCCCCGTGGGCGCAGTTCTCTGCGGGCTGACGTATTCGCGCCGGCGTGGGCTCAACGGTCTGGGCTCATGGAACTCCGCTCCCTTCTCCGCTAGGTTCTTCGGCAGCTCAAACAGGAGACGGCTGCCTCCTTTCCCGTCCAGGAGGAGGAGGCGCGTTCCCTGGGCAGCCAGAATGCAGTCTTCCGAGAAGGCATAGGGGTCCCTGCAGGCCGCGGTGTTGGGTATCGGCTTCAGGGCCTCCCGGCAGTCGGGGCCGCAGGCCGGGTCGAGCATGGCGACCGCTCCCCGGTGCTCGTTCGCACCGTGTCCGGGAGAGTCAATCAGGATGATCTTGCTGGAGCCCGGGATGGGTTTGGCATCAATGAAAACGCTGCCGGGGTGCTCGTTGCCGTAAAACACCGTCTGCGCCGTGCCGTCGGGGCTGGCGGCCCACAGGTGATGATACCAGAGCTGATTCCTGTCCACGTATTCCCAGCGGGTGTACAGGGTTCTTCCGTCCGGCAACGGCCACGGTGTGTTGTCGTGCTCGATGTTCGCGGAGAGGCGGCGGATGTTCCCGCCGCCGGCATCGCAGCGATGGAGTGTGGCCACCGGCGTATCCCAGCAGTTCACCCAGCGGTTGCAGCGGCTTGAGCAGAACACGATCTCGCCGTCCGGCAGATAGGTCGGTTCGATGTCGTCGTACGGGCCGTCGGTGAGCCGCCTCAGGTTCGAGCCGTCGGCGTCTATTTCGTACAGATGGTAGTTTGTCTCGCCACCCTTCCGATATGAGAAGAGGATTCTCGCGCCGTCGTAATGCACTTGCGGATCGCGCACGGCGCCGTCGAGGTCCTCCAGCAGCGTGCTCACCTGCCCGCTGAGAAGGTTGACCTTGCACAGCCGGCCCATCGCGCCATGGACGTACGCGGTCTCACTCTCGCACCGATAGCCGAAGTTCGCGTACCAGTGGCCGTCCTTCCCCGGCTGCCGCACGGCGAAGACGATCTCCTCTGCGCCCCGCAGCGGCCCCGACACCAGGGCCTGCAGTCCGGCCTGGGGGACCGGCGCCACCTTCTGTTCCGCCATAGCCACCGCGACAGGAACACAGAGCGCCGCAAGCCAGCACAGGCCCAATGCGGACCCGCGGTTCGACGTGTTCTCTTCCGCAGGCGATGAATAGAGCATTGTTCCCCCGGACCACTTGGCGTGTGACGATACTATGACCGCATCAGAAATCCATCACCGGAAATAGCCGATTTCATTGGCGGGCGCGGGTAGCTCCGGCGGAGCGCGCAGCACCAGCAGCGGGCACACGCCTTCATTCAGCCAGCCCGCGGCTTCCAGCGGCGCACCCTTGCCGCGCGCCGCCAGCATCTCTACATACACCTCGGCGAGCTCCGGCCGGACCACGAGCCAGTGGCCCGTGGCCGTGTGCAGGACGGCGCAGGATTCCGTCGCAAGCGAGAGGACGTTGTTGAGTGCGGTTTCCTTGTCGTCTGCGGCCGCGCTGTAGGGCGAGAGGAGCTTGGCGCGCTGTGAATCCGGTACAGTGAACTGGCGCCAGCGCGTCTTGCGCTCGGCGACTAACTTCAAACCGGACAGACCCGTCAGGCTGGCAAGGTCCGCGTCGGCCAGCAGCGGCAGGCGGAACCAGCAATCCCTGCCGGCGTCCGCCCAGCGATACAGCTTGCCCGTGAACGGCTCCGGTTTCGCGGAGGCGGGGCCGGTGAGCGAAAAGCGCCGCCACATGTCCGGGCGTATGACATGCAGATAGACGCTGCGATAGGTTGCGAGCAGATCGGGATAGCCAAGGTCGCCCCTCTCGTAGCCCATCATATTCAGGCCATGAAACTGGGTGAGCTGCACGCCCTCGATGGTGTTCAGATTGTCGAGGTAGCGGTGATTCACCTCATGCGCCACGAGCGGCAGGTACGGCGCGCAGATGACGAGGCTGTAGCCGCCGAACAACGGCCACTGGGTGTAGCTGATGCCGTAGGGAGGCGCCCCGACGTCTTGTTTCGGCCTGCCGTTGAGGGTCTCCGGCTTGCCCGCGCACCAGACCCACATGTCTACTTTCGCGTCCTTGTATTTCGCCAAGGCCTTCTCGACCTGGTCGGCGATGGCCCGCGGCTGGCAGCCCCAGCCGGGCTTCTTGCCCTCACCGGTCCACGCCAGGCCGCTCAAGTTCTCGAAGACCCACTCGCCTTTCACTTCGCCGCCGGTGAAGGCCCAGGTGAAGTCCGCATATTCCTGCGCAGTTCGCGAGCGCATCGTGTCTTCAAAATCGCGGGGCGTGCTGAACGTGGCGCGCAACGGTTTCTCATCCGCGCCCGTGACTTCCGGGAACGTCAGGGTGGCATCCTTGAGGAAGACGCAGCCGAGCCGGAACACGCGCGGCGCTTCCTTGCGGTCCCGCGCCGCGGCATCCGCCTTCACCTTCCACGCCGCCATTTCCGCCGCGAAATCCCCCCACACCATGTACCGCCGCCGCAGCGTGCCGGCAGCCGTGACCTCCACCAGTTCGTCGTGAAACTTCAGCGGCTCGACGAGTTTGGCGGGATACGTCAGCAGGACTTTCTGCGCCTCGGCAGCGCGCAGCGCAGCCGCTACCTGGTCACGGCCAGCAATTACTTTCACAATAGGTTGACCGGCACCGCCACCGACCAGATCATGGCCGGG
>JBEKKG010000398.1:0-6879 GCA_050010835.1 Planctomycetota bacterium | reverse complement strand
TCCCGAGTATCTGGCCACCATTGAGAAGCACGTTAATCAGCTCACCAACCTGGTCAACGATTTGCTCGAGATCTCGCACCTGGAAAGCCGCAGCGGCGGCATGCGGCAGCAGCACATCAAGCTCGCGGACTTGCTGGCCAAGGCCGCGGATACAATGAAGCCTGCCGCTGAAAAGAAGAAACAAAGCCTGAACGTCAGCCTCCCCGCCGGCTTGCCCGCCATCACCGGCGATCCGGATTATCTGTAGCGCGCCGTGGCCAACCTGCTCGATAACGCCGTCAAGTACACGCCGGAAGAAGGGACCATCAGCGTCTCCGCCAAGGCAGATGCCGCGGCTGTCACCGTGGAAGTCAGCGACAACGGCATCGGCATTCCGGCCCAGGACTTGCCCCGCATCTTCGAGCGCTTCTATCGCGTGGACAAGTCTCGTTCCCGGGATATGGGCGGGACGGGTCTGGGGCTGGCCATCGTCAAACATATCGTCCATTCCCACGGCGGCACGGTTGAAGTCAGCAGCCAGCCGGGCAAAGGGTCCACGTTCCGCATCGTGTTGCCACGAAGTCCACTGACCAATGGTCATTGACCAATGATCAATGCGCGGATGGGACTGGACAACGCAGACGATATTGCAAGAATGAGCAGGAGCGGGAGGAGTCCGCTTGCCTGGAAGTGCAGCCATGACTGTTGCCGAGTTGCCTATTGCCCTTGACCGCGAGAAGATCGCCGCATTCTGCCGTGAGCGGGGGATTCGCAAATTGAGCCTGTTCGGGTCGGTCCTGCGCTCCGACTTCGACCCGGCGCGCAGCGACGTGGACGTGCTGGTGGAGTTCCTGCCTGACGCCCACTTGGGGTTCAAGTTCTTCGGGTACGGCGACGAGTTGGCCGAGATTATCGGCCGCAAGGTGGATTTCAACACGGCGGAGTGCCTGAGCAAGTACTTTCGGGACGAGGTGCTGCGCGAGGCGGTGACGATCTATGAGCAACCATGACCCCAAAGTCACGTTGCGCCAGATTGCCGATGCTGCCCGGCGGGCGCAAGAGTTGTGCGCAGGGAAGACAGTTGCGGAACTGACTGCGGACTGGAGGGATAGGCTCGCACTCGAGCGCGTCATGGAGGTCCTGGGCGAAGCGGTCAAACGCCTGCCGCTTGAACTCCGCGAACGCTATCCCGCTGTCCCGTGGAAGCAGGTGGCAGGCACCCGCGACCGAGTCAGTCACGGCTACGATGTCATTGATTACAAGGCTTTGTTGGGCGCCGCGCAGCAGGACGTTCCAATCCTGCTGGCGACTGTCGAGCAGATGTTGCGCGATCTGGAAACCGCCCCGCGCCCGCCATAGTCATGCGTGCGCCTGCTTCACCCCAAAGGCCACCTGTGGCTGGCCCTTCAGTTCTCCGCAGCGGCGCACGGGCACGGCCTTGCCCGTGTTGCACAGGCCGTCGGGATCGAAGACGGCGCGCACGCGGCGCATGGCGTCCATGTCCTCCTCAGTGTAGACGCGCGGCATGAAACCGAGTTTCTCTATGCCGATGCCGTGTTCGCCGGAGAGCGCCCCGCCGGCGGCCACGACGGCCAGCATGATTTCGCTGTTGCAGGCCAGCGCCTTTTCCTCCTGCTTAGGATCGTGGTCGTCAAAGATAATGACGGGATGCAGGTTCCCGTCGCCGGCATGGAAAACATTGGCGACCAGCAGCCCATATTTCCGCGCGCTGGCGGCGATCTGAGCAAGCAACTCAGGCAGTTTGGAGCGCGGAATCACGCCGTCCTGGACGTAGAAACTAGGGGAAATCCGCCCCAGAGCACCGAAAGCCTGTTTCCGCGCCTTCCACAGCAGCGCGCGCTCGGCGTCGTCGCGCGCCGTGCGCAGGTCCAGGCAGCCGTGTTCGCGGCACACGGCGCCGACGCGCTGGGCCAGCGGCTCCAGGCCGTCGCGCAAACCGTCCAGTTCGATCAGCAGGACCGCGCCGGCGTCCAGTGGAAAGCCCAGGTGCAGCCACGCCTCAACGGCGCGGATGATGAACTGGTCAATCAGCTCCAGCGCGGCGGGGATGATCCCCGCGGCAATGATGCCGCTGACTGCCCGCGTGGCGGCATCAATGCTGGGGAAAACCGCCAGGAGCGTCTTGACGGCCTCGGGATTGGGGGTGAGCTTGACCCAGATCCTGGTGGCGATGCCGAAGGTGCCTTCGCTTCCCGCGAAAAGCCCGCACAGGTCGTAGCCCGGCGCGCCCGCGGGCGGCCCGCCGAGATGCACCACTTCGCCTGACGGCAAGACCACGTCGAGCCCCAGGAGGTGGCTGGCCGTGACGCCGTACTTGAGCGTATGAGGCCCCCCAGCGTTCTCGGCCACGTTGCCGCCAATGGTGCAGGAACCTTGGCTGGACGGGTCGGGCGCGTAGTGCAGGGCCACCGGCGTAGCACGGGCGTCCTCGCCCGCGGACGCTGCTACCGGCTGCACAGGCTGGACAGCCTGTGCCACAGGTGCGCAGGCCTTGGTGAGCTGCAGGTTGATCACTCCTGCTTCCACGGCCGCGTAGCGGTCGGCGCGGTTGATTTCAAGGATGCGGTTCATGCGCGCCAACTCAATGACGACTGCGCCGTCCAGCGCCAGCGCCCCGCCGCTCAAGCCCGTCCCCGCGCCGCGCGGCACGAAGGCGTGTTTGGCCGCGCCGCAGGCCTTGACTACGGTGCTGACCTCCTCAGTGGAATGCACGAATACCACCGCGCCGGGGACGGCCTTGTGGAGTGTCAGCCCGTCGCAATCGTAAGTCAGCAATTCGTCGCGGTCGGAGATGACGTTGTCCGCGCCAACAGCTTTGCGCAGGGAATCAATCAGGGCGGCAGAGGGTGTGGTCATCGGCTAGTGGTCCGTGGCTCGTGGATCGTGATTCGTGGATCGCGGCCAGTTCCCCTATCTGTGTTCATCTGCGTTCGTCTGCGGTTTCACCCCGGCCTCATCGTACACCTTGCGCCCGTCGCGGATGGCTGCGCGATTGGTCTGCTCAACCAGCCTCCGGCTGACGTATTTCTCCTCGCGGCGCAGGTCGGTCTCGCAGGGCTGGAAGCCTGCCATGTCGGCGCGCGGGCGGCGGGCCAGCAGCTCCTTGCCGGCCTGGATGAGGGCCAGGGCTTCTTTGTACTTCGGATCGTTCTTGTCGCTGAGCTTGGCCAGGCAGGGGCTGACTTCCGGCCGCTCAAAACTCACCTCCACGCCCGGGGTTGAGGAGAAACCGTTGCAGTGCAGAAGCTGCACGCCGGTCAGCTCACTCAAACGCTGAAGCTGCTTGTTGTCCAGCGGGCACCGGCCGGTGAAACTGTCGGGATAGGCGGAGGTGTAGGTGGCGTAGTAAGGCGCGTTGATGTCCACCCAGGTGATGATGCGGTCCAGTTCTTCCTTGCTCAGTTTCACGTCGTAGTGCGGCTTGCGCACGGCCTGGACCAGCTTGCTGGCGTGCGAGCCCCAGGAATAGGCCGGCTGAACCTCCGCCGGTCCGGCGCCCACGGCCCCGGTGTAGCCCTTGCGCCACAGCTCGACGTAGGAAGTGTTGAACGTGAGGTCCCGGTCAGCCGCGAGATTGAGCTTCTTGCCGTCCTCTTTGCCATAGTCATGGCAGCTTACACAGTGGCGGTTGAAGACCGGCTGCACCTCGGCGGTGTAGCCGAACGAGCGCGGCTCGCCGTACCAGGGCGCGAGCTTGCTGGGGTGCCGCTGAAATGCCAGCGGCGTCGGGTGTGGCACAGGCTGTCCAGCCTGTGAAGCCTGCACACTGGCCGGCGGGACGCCGGCGCTCCCAGAAATGGCCGGCGGCGCTGCGCGGCGCTCGTCATGGCAGCCGACGCAGCCCTGTTTCTCCCCCGGCTGCACGAACGCGCCGCTGCGCATGGACTGCACCATCATGTCGTTCTCGTCGAGAAGTTGGAAATAAACGAACTTCTCGGCCGGGACCGCGAAATAAGCCGAGCCGTCGGCCTCAACCGGCACGACACCGAGGATGCGCTTGTTCTCCAGGCTGTGCCAGTTCATGCCCGGCGCGGTGTAACCCTGGCCGAACCACCGGCCTTCGGACCACGCGCGCTTTTCCGGCGACTCGACCACGCGCAGCGTCTTGATCGTGCCGCGCTTGACACTCTTCAGATGCGTGCCCTGGTACACATCGGCAACCAGGAAATAGCCTTCCGTGCTCTCAAAGTCCCGCCGCGACGGGATCACTGGCGGCCGTATCCGCGGACCGAGCGGCATGGGGTCGTAGCAGCCGGGGCCTTCGCAATGCACCAGGATCTCATTGCCGAAGAGGTCCAGGAGATAGATCCCCATCTGCTCGCCGTGGCCCGTGAGGTGCGAGCACAAAAAGTATTTGGCGCTGAGCGGATATGGGTCTGCGTACTTGGGATTGACGCGGCTGAAGGCATCGCAATCGAATCCTCCGCCGACCCGCACCAGGTTGATCGCTGCGGCGGGCCACGTGCGCACGACAGGCTCGCGGCCGTTGAGGCCCAGTCTGCGGTCCACAATCGCCAGCGCGCCCCACAAGTGGTCATGGTGCGGGCCGAAGACGCAGATCACCTGGCTGGTGCCCGGAATCGCGCGCGGCGTGTAGGCGGCGCCCGGCACGGTGGTGTTGTTCCCCCAGTAAATGGCGTGGTTCGTGCCGTCGGGGTTGCAGGTCCAGAGCGCGTGGGCGTCGCCGAAATTGCGGTCCACGTATTCCCAGCGCGCGTAGAGGATGCGGCCGTCCGGCAGCAAGGAAGCCTGGTTGTTGAAGAGGTTGTTGCGGTCTATCTGATGGATGTTCGCGCCGTCGGAATCCATGCGGTGCAGGTTGGCCGCAATGTCCTGGCTGCACATGTTGTACTTCGGCTCGCGCGTCGAAGAGAAGACGATGCTGTCATCGGGCAGGTACAGCGGATCGAAGTCGCTGACCCCGGGCGCGCGGGTCAACTGCCGCAAGCCGGTGCCGTCAATCTTGATCTCATAGATGTGGTAGTCTTCCTGGATGTTGCGCCGCATCGCGAAGACGATCTTGCTGCCGTCAAAATACACTTCGGGGTCGCGCGCCAGGCCCGCCGGGACGTCAAGGAGCGTTTTGACCGCGCCGCCGTTGGCGAGATCAATCGTCTTCAGCGCGCCGCCGCCCTGGAAGTTGCCCGTGTTCGCCTCACAGGTGTGGAAAAGCGTGTCAATCGCGTGGTAGTTGCTCCGGTATTGCGGGCGCATGACGAAGAGCAGCGGCTGGCCGCTGACCAGCGGATTGGCCAGCAGCGCCTCACGCTGAAAAGCGGCAATGGCAACGCAGAGTTGGCCGGCGCGTTCTGCCGCACCTTCCTTGTTCTCCTCCATAGCCGCGGCGGTCTCGGCGGCCTGTTTCTCGCAGGCTTCGAGCCGGCTCAAAAAATCCCGCTTGCCGTATTCCTGGGGAAAGGCCGCAGCCATGTCCTCGATTGCCGGCCGCAAGGTCTTCAGGGCCGCCAGGCGCGCCCCAAACTCCTGCCTGGCCTCGCGGGAGCGCAAAGCCGCGAAGTGCTTTTGAGTGGCCGCGGCGTCAAGCGTCCCTTTGGCCGTGAAGTCATCGAAAGTGACGTGGCCCCAGGAGCCTGTATTGTGGTCCACGACGCGCAGGAAGACGCGCTGCCCGACCAACTGCGGCGCCTGCCATTGCGTCCGCTGCATCTCCTCCGTGCGCTTGCCGCGAGCTTTGAGGACTTCCTTGCCATCGAGCGTACAGAGCGCGACGTAGGTGTCCTCAAAGTCGCCACCGCCCACGAGGAACGACATCTCCGGCGCACTGAGGACGAAGACGGGCGACTCGACCACTCCGGTCATCTTGTCGTTGGAGGGCATGCCCGGCTGCTGCTCGACGGTGGACAGGTAGTACTTGCCCTGCTTGTTGTACTTGGCGTGCGGCGGGTTGTGATAGGTGTCGCGGTCCGAAACCAGCCGATCAAACTTCCCTTCGACGACTTGCCAGCCCTGCAAGTCGCCAGTCTCGAAGTCGAAACGGACGACGCCTTCGCCGGGCGTCTCGCCGCCTGCCGCGAGGGCGGCAGTTAAGAGAAGGCAGCACACAGGGAACAAAGGAGTATTGATGACGTTGCACATGATCTTAACCCTCACCAGCGCATCACCAGTATACCTCTTCGTGACAACCGATGTCCATTGACAAACGAGCCGGTTCATGCATGGGGTGCGGGACAGTTTCGGCGCATCCCCTCTCCCCTTGCGGGAGAGGGCCGACGTGAGCGAAGCGAACGCGGGGTGAGGGGTGTTGTGCCCCTCCCCCTACCCCCTCCCGCGAGGGGAGGGGGGAAAACAGCCCGCCGAAAGTGTCCCGCACCCCATGCATGGCTGGTGTTGTTCTGCCGATTGCCCAGCCCTCCTTCACCGTCGTGCTTCCTGAAGAACCCGTTCCGCCTGGTAGCTGGAACGCACAAACGGCCCGCACGCTGCCGCACTGAATCCCAGGCTGAGGGCGTACTCTTCGTAGCCTTTGAAGACCTCCGGACGCACGAACTCCAGTACCGGGTGATGGGCCTTGGAAGGCTGGAGATACTGGCCGATGGTAACGATGTCGCAGTTGACGGCGTGCAGGTCGCGGAGGCCAGCGCGCACTTCGTCCTGAGTTTCGCCCAGGCCAACCATCAAGCCGCTCTTCGTCGTGATGCCGGCGCCAAGCGGGGACAGACAGCCAATTTCCGAACTGCCGGAAATTGGTGTCAGTCCCCGCTTGGCGGTTTCCAGGACCTTGAGCGCGCGGCGGTAATCTCCCTGGGGACGAACAGACGGGTAGAGACGGGCGACAGTCTCCAAGTTATGGTTGAAGACGCTGGGCTTGGCGGCGGCTACAGTTTGGATGCAGTCTTCCCGTGCGTGAAAATCAGGGAC
>JBEKKG010000397.1:0-6879 GCA_050010835.1 Planctomycetota bacterium | reverse complement strand
GTGGGCTCGGCGCAGGGCGTTGAGGTCATCGGGTGCGATCTGAAATTGGGGATTGAGGAGCGTGCCATCGATGTCGGAGGCGATCAGGCGAATCTGGCCCGGATTCGGGCTCTTGGGCTCGAGCTTCAGGGTCTGGATTCTTTGGTGCATTTCTTTATTGTTACATACCGCTTTTCTGCGGCAGTTATGGATCGAGAATCTTTAACACGGGGGCACAGAGGTCACCGGAGTAGACCTTCCGGGTCGGGATGCCGAACTCCTTCAGCGCGGCTAGCAGCACATCAACCCGGTCATCCAGCCAGGTGCCATGCATCATCACGCCGATGTCGCGGACCTTGTTCTCGGCCGTCACCATGGCGCGCTCCACGAAGTCCAGTTGGCCGCTGTTGCGGTAAGCTTCCTCGCCCACTGGCGGGATCATTTGGCCGATTGTGAAATCATGGTGGGGCACCACGCCGTGGTAGTTGATGTAGGCATCCTGCAGCACCTGGGGGCGAATCGCCGGCCCGCCCAAGCTGGAGGACGTGATCGGGTTGGCGAACACTTCGTTGTGAAGCTGGAAAGTAGGCAGGGGCAGGTAATAAAGGTTGCTCTCGCGGGCGGGATCCATCAGGATATAAGCAGAGACGTTCTCGTGAATATCCACGTAGCAGTGCAACTCCGTGCGCCGGATACGATAGGTGTCGTTGTTCTCGTACGAGAAGCTTTCTCCGAGGGGAGTGACGGTGCTTGCGATGTTATTGCCCGGTGCCGGCTGGAAGATGCCTCTCTTGTCCTTCTGCGGCATCATATACCAGACTTGCAGCAAGCCGCCGACCTCCAGATTCCCGCTCTTCGTGGTCACGGGGGTATTGGGGCCGTATTTGCCGCCCACGAGGGCATCCACCTTGCCGTTTATCGGCGCCCTGGATTCCTGCTTCTGGGCAATCTCCTTGCGCAGCTTCTCGACCTCTTGCTTAAGGTCGTCCGCAGTTGAACTGGCTCGCGCAATGCCGGTCAAAGCGAAGAGTGCCACGCAAATCGCAACCGATGTCAACTTCATTTTTTCCCTCCCCTGATGAAGGTCCGTTTCGCCAGAAAGCTAAATCATGCTATAAGCGTGCGCAGGACTGTCAAATTCATTTTTCACAAATCCTGTGGTGAACTGCACAGTGCCCTTGGCGTCTAAGTGAGGGGGGCGATTTATGCCGAGATGCTGTTGCGTTTAGAAAGGACATTGGGTAAAGTAGAGGATAACAGGGCCGTAGAGCGCAACAGGCGCTTTGCCTGGAAAGAGGGAACATGGCGTCTGATCAGAGCAACCGGGCACAGGCTGATCCGGGCGGTGGAGAAGCAGCGCCAGCGGCAACGCCACCCGCGGGGGCATCCGAGTCGTCAGACGAGTTGACGATCAAGAACTCGCCCGCCGACATGAAAACCATCCAGCAAGGCCAGAAGACCGCCCAGCAACGCCAGAACACAATCCAGCAGGGCGAGAAGACCATCCAGCAAGGCCAGAAAACCCTCCAGGAGGGCGAGAAGACCATCCAGCAAGGCCAGAAAACCCTCCAGGAGGGCGAGAAGACCATCCAGCAAGGCCGGAACACCGTCAAGGCTGGGCCCAAGACGCTGCCGCAGTCGCGCCCCGGTGCTACGCAATCCCTCTCAAGTGCGGCGCTCAATCAGCTCTCCAGCCAAGCCATTGGCAGCGAAATGGGGCCTGCGACGCTGGCTCCCGGCCTTACCTTGCAGGATCTGTCCACCGAGCGGTTGTTGCTCTCCGCCCCGCGGACGGAAAGCCACGGCTGCATGTGCCCGACGCTGAATGGGATTCCGCTGTTGGCGAGGCTCGGCCAAGGCGGCATGGGCGCGGTCTACTACGGGATCCACCCCCGCCTGCGCAATGAAGTGGCCGTGAAGGTCATGTCGTTCCAGTTGGCGGAACAAGATCCGGGCATGATCCGGCGTTTCTTCAGGGAAGCCCAACTGGCGGCCGCGGTGCATTCGCCCCATATCGTGAACGTGATGGACGTCAGCGAGGATTCCGGGCTGTTCTTCCTGGTGATGGAGTATGTGTCGGGCGAGAGCGCCGGACACTACCTCAAGTCGGTGCTGCAGAAGGGCGCTCCCGGCTTGTCCGAGCTGGGCGCCTTGGATTTGACCATCGCCGCCACGGAGGGTCTCTGGGCGGCGCACGCCCAAAATGTCATCCACCGCGATATTAAGCCCGACAACATAATGATCCCGTATCAGTCGCGGACCGCCAAAGAACTCGATCTTACGCGCGCCAAGCTTACGGATTTGGGCTTGGCGCGGAACGAAGATAGCCAGCAGTCGCTGACCGGGAACCAGTCCGCCATGGGTACGCCCGGCTACATGGCGCCCGAGCAGACGATGGATGCCAAAAGCGCCGACAAGCGCTCCGATGTCTTCAGTATGGGCGCAACCCTGTATGCCCTGTTGTCCGGCAAGCCCCCTTTCGGGGGTGAGACGGTCATGAAGACCCTTATGGCGACGATGAGCGAAGTCCAGGTCCCGATCATCAAGTTGCGCCAGGACGTCTCCCAGGCCACCAACGAGGTGGTGGAGAAGTGCCTCGCCAAGAAACAAGAGAACCGCTACAGTGATGCCCTGAAATTGCTCGGTGCGCTTCAGGATTGCCGCAGGTTATTGACTGTGTCGGGAGCACCAGAGGCCAGCCAGGCCGGTGTGAGGACTCTTGTCTACCCCAACACTACCCCCACTGCTCAAACTGGGTCCGGGGATTCCAGTGT
Source organism: Planctomycetota bacterium (assembly GCA_050010835.1). Taxonomy (GTDB): domain Bacteria; phylum Planctomycetota; class SZUA-567; order H5-PLA8; family H5-PLA8; genus JAPLOD01. Next base: position 4,126 of record JBEKKG010000397.1, on the reverse strand, counting down.
GGAGAAGACAGCGCTGACGCCTGGAGTTGATCCGGCACCGGCACCTGCCCCGGCCGGCAAGAAAGGATTGCTCTACATTGGGGCCGCGGCTGTGGCAGTCATTGCATTGGCCGTGGGATGGCTCCTTTTCGGCGGCAAGCCTGGCAGCGGAACGCCTGGTGGTGGTGGCACCAGCCAGAACAACAATCCTACGCGCCTTGAGCCGAGTCCTGACCAACCGGTTGATGCCCTTACTGTCAAGCGCCACACTACGTTGACAAAAGAAGCTTTGGAGAACGCCAAGAAGGGCGATAAGGAAGAGGCCGAGTTCAGACTGGGTCTCGCCAAGGACCTGAAGGTTCCCGGCGCGGAGGCGCGCAAACGCGAAAAAGAGGCAGAGGATCGCATTGCCGCGTTGGGCAACAAGGAGAAGTTTGACGAGAGGTTCAAGGAGGTCGGCCGTTTGGAGCAGAGGGGCGAGTTGGAGAAGGCGGCGAAGCTGCTCAACGAGGCCATTCTACTCCTGGAACCGGATGATCCAGCATTCAAGACTGCTAACGATAAGGTTGATGAGATCGGAAAGAAGCTCAATACAGCGAAGAAACGAAAGAATGCCGAGAAAGAGCTGGCTGAGGCGCGCGAATCGGGCAAGGAGAAGCCCGAGCATGCCCTTGATCGCGTGACCAAGATTCTCGGGGACTATGCCGATCCCGAGGACGAGCTGAATCAAGAAGCCAAGAAACTCAAGAGTCTTCTTGAGGTCGCCGTTAAGGAGAACCAGAACAAGCACGATTACAACAAGAAGATCCTGGAGGTGGCCGCGGCCTTTGAAGCCAGGAATTACGAAGAGGCGAACAAGAAGGCCCTCGAAGCTCAGACCTTGATGCCGAATGGCAAAGAGGCGGCCGAGTGGCTGGCCAAGATTGGCACTATGCTGGACGACCAAACCAAGAAGGCAGCCGCGGAACAGAGCAGGAAGGATCGTGAACAGAAGTTTGCCGCGGCGTTGAAGACCGCTGTGGAACAAGAGGGCAAAGGGCAGTTGGACGAAGCCCTTGCGGCCGTCCTGTCCGCGCTGAAACTGGCGCCGCAGGATGAAGGTGCGGCTACGATTCAAAAGCGCATCGTGGCCGCCCTGGAAGAGCGGCGCAAGAAGGAGGAACAGCAGAAGCGAGAGAAGGATTTCGATACCGCGCTCAAGCAGGCTGCAATTGCGGAGTCATTGCCTGACCTGGATGAGGCAGCCAAGAAATTACTCGAAGCGCGGAAGCTCTTCCCGGGCGACAAAGACAGGGAGGCCCAGGTCGTTGCCGTGGAAACCCAGCTCGCGGACCGCCGCGAGGTGCTCAAGGCCAAACCTGCCTACGAAGAGTTGCTGGCCAAGGTTCGGGATGCGCGCAAGGCGGACAAGCTGAAAGAGGCGCAAGAATTCGTTGACCAGGCGCTGCAAAGCAAGGCCAAGGACAGCCGGGCCGAGGACCTCAAGAAGAGGATTGTTGAGGCCCTGGCAGCCGGCGACGAATACAAAAGGATTTTCGACGAGGCTGAGGCCATGCTCCAAGCCGCGGACAAGGTGGATCTTTCTACTGCGGCTGCTTATGATGATAAAATCAGCCAGATCAATAAGGCTTTGGACAAATACGCCGCGGCCAAAGCTAAGAAGGATGAAGGCCCGGCCACCGCGCGCGCGGTTGAGGTCACACAGAAACTCGACAAGGTGAAAGCCGACAAGGCCGAATTCCTGCGCAAACAGGCGGCGGCAGCGGCGGCGGCCGCAGCGACGGAGAAAAAGGCCGAAGAAGAAAAGAAGGCCATAGCAGCAGCCGATGCCGCTTACGGCAAGGTGAAGAGCGTGCTGGACGGGTTAAGCCCCACGAGCGACCAAGGCGCGTTTGTGGCTGCGCAAGGGGAGGTCGCTAAATACAAAGAAAAATACAAGGAAGCCCCGGCCCTCGATGAGCTCCTCAACCAGAAGAAACTCGCGGCTTTTGATGCCCAGATCGTGCTCGCCGAGACCGCCAAAAAGAAAGGCGAATACCAGGCCGCCGATGGGTACCTGAATGCCGCCACGGCCATCCTTGCGGATAAGACAGCCCTCGAGACTGTGGAAAAGAAAAGGCAAGAATACAAGGCGCTCATGGCTGGGAACGCGGGCAATGCGGCCAAGACGGCCTTCGGCCTGGTGTTGGACGCGCTGAAGAGGAACCCCGAGGATCTCGACGCCGCGCTCAAGCCGGTCCGGGACTTCAACAAGGCCCATCCCGGGCAGCGCGACTTGGAGACCGTGCTGGGGCCACTCGAGAAATTGCAGAGCGCCGCTGCTGCTATCCAGCCTGTCCTTGCCGGAGCCAATGGCAAGATTGCTGAGTTCAAAGGGTTCTTTGTCCGCGTGGCCCCGAGGCCTGGCGACGAAGATGTGGAAGCCAGCGAAAAGAATGCCAGCGTGGCCAAGGCTGAGCCGAAACTTAAGGCACTGGAAAGCGCGCGCGACAGTCTCCAGGGTCTCGTCGCGAAGGAGGCGGGCCAGCTTGTGACTTCGGCTTTCAAGGAAGCCGACACCGTGCTGGCGAACCTGGATAAGGAACAGCGCAGGTTGGTTGGCGAGATTGAGACCCTGACAACGCAGCTCGACGGGCTGAAAGGCGCTCCCAAGAAACAAACCAAGCAGCAGCCGCCGAAGCCGGAGAAGCGGCAGAAGAGGCCCGGTGAAGTGGACGTAGACGACAACTGATCCTGGCTGGTGTGGAATGCGCCGCAGGCGCCCCCACGCGGCACGATATTTTTTCTCAACCTTGACATCTGTGAAACTGGGCCTATTTTCATAGGCGTGATAACCGGGAAACCTGGGAAAGACGTTAGATGAGGAGCGCCCGTGCGCGGGATATCGCGTTGAGGGGCGCTGCTTGCCGTTTATCACTTGCCAGTGGGGGCTGGACAAATGAGCAAACGCGGCCGCAAGCCACGGAAAAGGGGCGGGACAGAACCCGAGTTGGTCCGCTTGGGTATCTCCATCCCAGCCGACCTGCTGAAGAGATTCGACCTGTTGTTGTCCGCGCGAAACAAACAGAACCGCTCGGATGCCATTCGCGACTTGATCCGCGACAGGCTGGTTCAGGAAGCGTGGTCCGAAGGCAAGAGCGAACTGGTGGCCACGGTTACGCTTGTCTATGACGGCCAGGGCACGGAAACGCAGCGTGCTTTGGCGGAGGGCAAACGCGCCCTCGGCATGCATTTGTTGGCGTGTCTGCACGTGCGTTTGGGGCCCCGTCAGGAAATGGAACTGATGGCTTTGCGTGGCCCTGCGGCCAGCATCCGCACTGAAGCAGAGAGCATTCGCGCCTCAAAAGGAATTCTGCACGGCAAGGTGGTCTTCACGACCCCGTCCGCGCCGTAAATGGATTTTAGATTTTCGATTTTGGCACGTCCTGCGGTGCAATCGAAAATCGAAAATTGAAAGTCGAAAATTCCCTCGCTGTGTCTCTGTGGTGAACGGGGCAGGTTATGCCGCTGAAGCCCAAAGCCTTGCTGCTCCTGTTGGCCGCCCTCCTGGCCGGCGCCACGCTGCTGGTCTTCAGCGGTCCCCGCGGGCGTGCGGCGGCGGAGGTCGTGGTCTACACGTCCGTGGACGCCGAGGCTGCGCTGCCACTGTTCGAGCGGTTCACCAAGGAGACCGGCATCCAGGTCATCCCGCGCACCGACAGCGAGGCCAGCAAAACCACGGGGATGTTCGAGCGGCTCCTCCAGCTCAAGGACAATCCCGACGGGGACGTGTTCTGGAACTCCGAATTATCTTGTACGCAGGTCCTGGCGAAGGCCGGCGCCTTGGAAGAGTACGCCTCGCCCAGCGCGCAGAACATCCCGCCTCGATACAGGGACCTGCGCGCTTGCTGGACGGGTTTCGCCTGCCGCGCCAGAGTCCTGATCTACAATACGCAGAAAGTTGAGCGCAGCGCCGTGCCGCGCACGCTCGAAGGCACTTGCGCGCCGCGGTGGAAGGGGCGCTTCGCGGTGGCGAAGCCTCTCTTCGGGACGACGCGCAGCCACTTTGCCGCGTTGGTGGTGGCGCTCGGCGAAGAGAAAGCTCTCAAGCTTTTCCGTACCTGGCGTGAAAACGGCGTGGTCATCGCGGCCAGCAACGGCGATGTGC
>JBEKKG010000396.1:0-10472 GCA_050010835.1 Planctomycetota bacterium | reverse complement strand
TGGGCTGACGATGCGATCATGGGACTGGGCGAGTGCGCCGAGGCCCTGGGCGACTACGACGAGGCGATCAGAAGATACAAGGAAATGCTGGAGAAGTTCCCGCGTTCGGAACTGCGGGCCGAGGTCGAAGGCCACATCGCCGCCTGCATCAGCCGCCGCAAGCCGCTGCCGGAGTACACCGAGGCCGATACGGACGAGGCCCGGCGGAGAATAGAACAAGCCAAGCAAGACGCCAAGGCGGACAACGCCGACCTGGACCTGGTGGCCCTGGAAGAGAACGAGAAACTGCTGGCGGAGCGGCAGGCCCGCAAGCGCTATGAGCAGGCCCTGTTCTACGAGAAGAACGGGCACTTCCGTGCGGCGGAGGTGTACCTGGAACTGGTCAAGGAACGTTTCCCGGATTCGGTGTGGGCGGAAAAGGCCAAGGTGGCGCTGGAAAGGCTCAAGCGGCGATAGGGTATGATGCAGATGACCAGATTTACGGCAGTTGGGGTCCTCCTGATGGCGGCCTGTGGCGGCTGCGCCTATACGACCCGCAACGCGCTGCCGCCGCATGCCAAGACCATCGCCGTCCCCGTTTTCGCCAATAAATCCTATGTCAGCGACTACACCCGCCAACTGGAAGTCGAGGTCACGGAGGCCGTGCGCAACACCTTCATTCAGACGGGCGAGTTGAAGCTGGCCGGGCGCGAGAATGCCGACCTGATACTCGAGGGCGAGGTCGGCACCATGGGCCGCGAGGTCCTGCGCAGCGACCGCTTTGGCGACCCGGCCGAAGTGCGGCTGACTCTCCACGCCCGCATCTCACTCTACGACGTGAAAGAAGCCCGGCACATCTTCAAGCACGAGCTCGTAACCAATACCGAGAAGAAGGAGGAATCCGGGGTGTATAACCTGCGGCGCGGCGAGAATGAAGCGCTGGGCCGGCAGAAGGCCGTCGAGGACCTCGGCCGTATGATAGCCCGGCGCGTACTGGAGCGCTGGTAGCTCCCTCACAATCCGCGCATGACCAGCCCCGTTGTCAGCTTCGGGAAGAAGTACGTGGACTTCTGCGGCATCTTCTCGCCGCCCGTGGCCACCGCGCGCACCTGCTCAATCAAAGTCGGCCGCAGGATGAAACCCATGACATAGGGACCGCCCGGGGCCGTGACCTTGGCAATGGCCTGGCGCGTCTCCGGCGTGTAACTTATGCCTTCCTTGCGCAGCACCTTCTCCTCGCTCAAGCCCAGCAGGCCTTTCAGCACCAGTTCCTGAAGGAGCGCCACATCCAGCCCGCGCCAGGACTCAGACTTGGCCGCAACAGCCCTCTTCATCGCCAGGGCTGCCTGGGGCTTGGCTACGAGGATCTTCCGGCTGCCATCGCTGAACACCGCTCCGAACTTCACCGCGCCGGCTTGTCCTTCCGCAAGCGCGCAGAGCTCCTTGTCCGTGGCGTCTTGCAGGTCGAAGAGCGGAGCTGCGGCGCGCAGGAAGCCTTGCGGCGACAGCCCGGGCGCAGCCTGGATAAGCCGATGCGTAGGCAGGATGTAAAGCCCTGCATCGCTCATCGGCACGCAGACCATCAGCCCGTAATCGTAGTCCCTGTCCAGCTTCCCTTCCGGGTCGCCGTCCGCCTGGCGGCGTTCGTTTCGGTAGTTGCAGGCAGTCTCGTAGCGGTGATGGCCGTCGGCGATAAAGATGTTCTTGCTGCCGAGTTGCGCACTGAGCTTCCGGCACCAGCCGGGATCGTTGACCACCCAGAGCTTGTTCACCACACCGTTGTCCTCGGTCGCCTGAGCGGCAGGCGGCGCAAGTCTCACGGCGGTTTGCAGCAGGCCCGCGATGGCGTTGTCCTCGTCAGGGATGAGGCCGAAGACAGGCGACACATTGGCGGCGCAGGCGCGCATGAGGTCCAGGCGGTCGGCCTTCGGGCCGCCGAAAGTTTCTTCGTGGGGGTAAACGCAGCCCGTCCCGAACGGTTCAAGCTTGATTGCGCCGAAGAAGCCCCGGCGCGTGAGCAGCTTGCTGCGCGAGGCGCCGCCCCTGGCTATATCGAAAGTCTGCTCGTAAACATAGAATGCCGGGCGCTCGTCGCGCCTCAGCACGCCGCGCGCAATCCAGTCATGCAGTGTCGCCGCGGCACGGGAATACCTGTCCTTGCCGGGCGCGTCGCCGGGGCAAGCCTGGGCGAGTTCCACGTGGACGATGTTGTGCGGACTCTTGCGGTGGAGCGCTTCCTGCAGGGCAGGATCAATCACATCGTAAGGCGGACAGATGAGTTGCTCCAGCCGCGCGCCGGCCTGGGCCAGATCGTAACGCAGAGCGTTGAAAGGTCTGAGGATTGCCACGCTTTATCTCCCTTGCAGCGCCGGCGCTGCGCCGACATTGCTGACCTTCTCTGTGAACGCCACCAGGCCCTGTATAAACTCGGATTTGCGGGCGCGTTCCTTTACGGAAGCTGGGAGCGCAGCGAGGAACTCCGGTAGCGCGGCGATGTAGTTTTTGGCCAGAGCCGGAAATTTCTCCTGCAGATATTGCTTCGGATGCTCGCGGGCGTAGCACGTTTCATACTTGGAGTCTGGCTCTTTATGAGTCAGGGCCAAAATGTCGCGCTCATCCGACAGCAATAGAAACTCTATCTCGGGGACAGCGATCCGGAGCAGGTAAGGCGTGCCAGACGCCGCCTGACGCAAGCCAAATTGGAGCATCTCGCGGAGTTCCTCAACAGCCCTGACAGCCGAGGTGTCTGCATCCACCACTACGGCTACGGGGCGCCCTCCCATTGCCAGTATAGATTCAGTTTGCGATATGGCCGAATAGCGCCCATTACCGGCAACCATCTTCAGTCGTTTAACGGTTTCCTTTGGCAGCAAAGATCTCAGCACTAGCTGGTCAGATTTCCCTTCGGTTATGAGGAATGCTGGCTTCATGTGTATGTCCCCGTCTTGATGTTGTAGTTCGGCAACCCCTTCATCAAAGATGCTTTGTATTTCCTTTGCAGTCCCCTGATGAAGCACTTGTTCTTCAAGGCGAACTCGACCTCATCTCCTGTCCACAAAAGAATGACTTGCGGCGCAAGGAATTGGGCCAGGAACTTGGCAGGTTCAGTGAAACCTTGGATATTGCTCGTGAACACGGCCCCGACGAGCTGGCCGGTCCGCCGGAGCAGTTTGTTGCGCAGCTTGGCGATGGCTTCGATGTCCTCCTTCTCCTCTCTGTCCTTAGACTCCACAAGAAGGGGAATGCCACGCGCCCACACGAAGCCATCTATCTCCTCCAGAATGCGAGCCGAGGCGGTGCTCGTTAGCTCGCCAATGGTAACCTTATAGGGCCACGCAACTTCCGCCCTTTCAAGCTCGAAGGCCCGGAGAACCAGGTACTCGAACGCCTTGCCATCATCCCAGCCAGGCGTGCTGCGGCTCTGGATCTGCTTCAAGAGCACCTTCAGCCCTGCCCGATGGTACTTCCTTATGTGCTCTTTGTTTTCCTCTTCTGTGGCCATTCCTTGATCCCGTCGCCCCCGGTCGTCTCCTTAGACGACCCGCCCAGTGCACTGCCGGTACTTGATGGTCTCAGTCCGGTGCCTTCAGCAAATGTACCGCGGGCGTCCCGCCCGCTCGTGGCAGGCTGGCAGGGCGCGAGGACGAAGGCGGGCGGGACGCCCGCGGTACGCTCTGGGCCACGCATTTACTGACATGCACCCTTGCGGTCTGCCGCCGCGTTTCTTCACTTGCTTTTCCCGCCCCGTGCGGTCTAATCCCTCCATGAGTGTTGTGAGCTACGCAGCCACCCAGCCCCTTTCAGGAGGGATCATCGCCCGCGGAAATAGACCCGCGGGCGTGGGCCTCTAGTATCGTCTCGCCTGTGTTTTCAGGCACTGTCAGTTTAGAACTCCAGTTGATGTCGCCATCTTCTTTCTCCGGCCAGGCACAGGGCTTGGCTCTTACCATGCAAACCACAAGAAAGGTTGAACAGGCCACATGAATACCCCGAAAACTGAAACGGTCCCCGCCGTCGCCGCGGCGCCGGCCCAGACGCAGGCCGCCCCGGCACAGCCGGTTGAACGGGTCGTCATCTTTGACACGACGTTGCGCGACGGCGAGCAGTCCCCCGGCGCCAGCATGAACAGGGACGAGAAAATGCAAGTCGCCAGGGCGCTGGCGCGGCTGAACGTGGACGTGATCGAGGCCGGCTTCCCGATCGCCTCGCCAGGCGATTTCGACGCCGTCAAAGCCGTCGCCGAGGAAATCGAAGGGCCCATTATCGCCGGCCTCGCGCGCAGCCTGGAAAAGGACATCCTGGCGGCGGCCAATGCCGTCAAGAACGCCAAGCGCCCGCGCATCCACGTCTTTCTGGCGACGAGCGCGATTCACCGCGAGTTCAAACTGAAGAAGGCCAAAGAGGAAATCCTCAAGCAGGCCGTGAACATGGTGACCTATGCCAAACAGTTCTGCCAGGACATCGAGTTCAGCCCCGAAGACGCCAGCCGCACTGAGCCGGAGTTCCTCTGCGAGGTCACCCAAGCCGTCATCGCCGCCGGCGCCACCACGGTGAACATCCCGGATACGGTCGGCTACGCGATGCCGGAGCATTTCGGGAAGTTGATCCATATCCTCAAGACCCAGGTGCCGAACATCGGCCAGGCCATCATCTCGGTGCACTGCCACGACGATCTCGGCCTGGCCGTGGCCAACAGCCTGGCGGGCGTCAAGAACGGCGCGCGCCAGGTGGAATGCACAGTCAACGGCCTGGGCGAACGGGCGGGCAACGCGGCGCTGGAGGAAATCGTGATGAACCTGCGCACGCGCACGGATTACTACAGCGGACTGGCGACAGGTGTGGACGCCAAGCGCATCATCCCGACTTCGCGCCTGGTCGCCAAGCTGACCGGCATCCATGTCCAGCGCAACAAGGCCATCGTGGGCGAGAACGCCTTCGCCCATGAATCGGGCGTGCACCAGGACGGGATGCTGAAGGAGCGCACCACCTATGAAATCATGCGGCCCTGCGACGTGGGTCTGGAGCAGTCCCATCTCGTCTTGGGCAAGCATTCTGGGCGCCATGCTTTCAACGAGCGCCTCGTCGCCCTGGGCTATACGCTGGGCGAGAAAGACCTGCTCGAAGCCTGCGAGCGCTTCAAGGTCTTGTGCGACAAGAAGAAGACCATCTACGACGCCGACTTGGAAGCCATCATCGAGGACATGTTTGAGGCCCTGGCGCCGGTCTGGGAGCTGGAGTTGCTGCAAATCTCCAGCGGCAACAGGGCCGTGCCGACCGCCACGGTGCGCTTGAAGAAAGGCGCCGAACGGCACCAGGAGGCCGCCATCGGCGACGGGCCCATCGCCGCGCTGTGCGCCGCCATCAACCGCATCACCAAAGTCAAGGCGCAGATTTTGGACTATCACGTGCAGTCCGTCAGCGCCGGCCTGGAGGCGCAAGGCGAATGCAATCTGAAAGCGGCAATTGACGGCAAGGAATACTACGGACGCGGCGTTTCCACGGACGTGATCGAGGCCTCCGCCAAAGCCTACCTGAATGCCATCTGCCGCTTCATTCGACGGACCAACGGCCACCCACAGGAACTGGCCAGGCCGGGGCAACTGGCGCCAAAACCGGCCGGACTGTGAAATCTGATTCGTTCGTGTTCCCCTCCCCTTGCGGGAGGGGGTAGGGGGAGGGCTTCTCGCGCCCAGTATCGAGTGCTCTGTCCACGATTCTCCCCGCATGAGAAGGCGGGTAATGGCGCGCTTACGTAGGCGGTCGGTATCGCTAGACTGAAGTGGAGGGTGCACAGATGAGCAGTGAACTGCGGCAGCAGATTGAGCGGGCGGCGGCGGCGCTGATTGCAGCGGGCGCACGGGAGGTTTATTTGTTTGGTTCGGCCGCTGTGGAAGGAGAACAGGACGTGGAGGATGTTGATCTCGCCATCTCCGGCCTGCCGCCTGGGAAGTTTTTTCGCGCGATGAGCGCAGCGGCAGACCTGCTGGACCGGCCGCTGGACTTGATTGATCTCGACGAGGACAACCTGTTCAACCGCCATCTGCGCAAGTTTGGAAAGCTGCACCGTGTCGCCTGAACTGTGTTCTGCCGTCTCGTTGGAACTGGCACAGCTTGAGCGTCTGCTCACGGGCTTTGCGCCCCTGCGGCGCAAGGTCTTGAGCACTCCTCCGGACCTGATCGAAATTGTGGCCCTGGCTGGTTATCTGCATTCCTTCTACAACGGCATTGAGAACATTTTCAAACGGATCGCGAAAGACTTCGCTCAGACCCGCCTGCGTGGCGATCTCTGGCATCGCGAACTCCTGACCAGCGTAGCGCAACCCACTGAACAGCGTCCGGCGGTGGTTTCAAGAGAACTCGTCGCGGGTTAAAAGAATACCTGGGTTTTCGGCATGTGTTCCGGAACGCTTATCCGTTTGATCTACAATGGAGCAAGATGGCGCCGCTGGTGGCAGACACCGAGTTCGTTTTCGCTCAACTGAAAATGGAGTTGGAGAAGTGGTTGCAGAGTCAGGGCACGGGTGCGTGAACCGCCGCGCAAGCTGAAGGAAACGATCTTCGCGGCATAAAGACGCCGCCCCGAAGGGGCCAAATAGAATAGCCGGGGGCAACGCCCCCGGTTAGGGTTTATGGAGGTTTTGCAAGCCCTGAAAGGGCGCAATATCGGTGGGATTTGCCCCTCCTATTTCGCCCTTTCAGGGCTTGCTTGGGATGGGGAAATCTGGGGAGGGTGCATGTCAGTAAATGCGTGGCCCAGAGCGTACCGCGAGCGTCCCGCCCGCCTTCGTCCTCGCGCCCTGCCGGCCTGCCACGGGCGGCCGGGACGCCCGCGGTACATTTGCTGACATGCACCCATCTGGGGACACAAAACTGATTTCATCTTGACAACTGCTGGAGGAACGGAGAGAAAGGGCGTGGCCGGGCTCGCCAGAGTTCTCGTATGAGGAAGGGAGGGGAATGAGTCTTGTGTCAACAGATTTATATTACATCATGTTACAGTAGAGGATATTCCACTGTGGCTTTGGAGCATGCCTTGGAAAAAATCCGGAGAAAAAATAAAAAAGTTATCTCCTTTATGGGCTTTGAGTTAAGCAGTCTATAGCCAGCACAGAGGCCTCTCCAAAATCGAATCCTCGCGCCGCCATACGTATTATATAGGTAGGACAAGGCAACATGGGCCAAGTACCACAGTTCAGGAACATCGTCCGCATCGGGTGTCGCGAGCCGGCGCAGTTTCCGCTCCGTGCCTTGACGACCCACAGGAAGCAGAGCGCGCTGCGGGTGTCCCGCCCGGCTTCGTCCTCACGCTCTGCCAGCGTGCCACGGGCGGGCGGGACGCCCGCGGTACATCTACCCGCTCTGTGGGGCGACTTGGCAAGTCGCCCTACAATGCAGTGGGGCGACCCTCCGGGTCGCCAGGCGATCCAGAGAATCGCCCTACATTTGCGGGGGTGTCACTGGCTGCTTGTCAACCATCACCATTATAACGTTGGTCAGAAAGCGCCAGTTCTCGCCAGAATGGTTTATGTTCCGGCCAGAATGGTCCCGGTTACAGCCAGATTGGTTCGTGTTCCGGCCAGTCTGGCGTCAGTTCGCGCCAATTCCGAACAGTTTGCCCAGACTTTTAAGGACTTGCATGAAGGCTGGAGAGAAAAAAACTCGCGGCGCAAAGCGTCAAGGCTGGTCTACTCACCGCAGTGGACGCGGAGGCACGCAGAGTTGAGACCGATGAAAAGCAACAATATATATTTTTATGCGAACACCTCTGCGTTCCTCTGCGCCCTTCGCGTTGAGAAATCCGGGTTAGAGGGACAAGTCCCGCATGCTGCGCCAGTTGACGCCACTCCCTTGGTAAAGCTCCTCAGACTTCACGCACAGGGCCTGCAAACTCTGTGCAGAGACCGATCAATCATGCGACAAAACGTTTCAAAAAATGACTGCGTTCCGTACCGGTGTGTCTCTCATAACATCTTATCTATAAAGCACTTGCCGCAATCATACGGGCTCGACACCAAGGGAAGGTGGTACGCGCACCTCACGGATTGGGGGAGTTCGGTTCGCGGGACACCTTGCTTAATTCAGTTGCCTGCACGCAGGCTGGGCCGGCCACCCGCGCTCGGTGTATATCTTGTCATGAGAACCCACATCTTGAAGGCCACCCTCTTCCTTGCCGCGTGCGCGGTGTTGCCGCTGTTTACGGCGGTTGCCGCGCAGGAAGCCCCAGGCGCGCAGACTCCGCCCTTTGCCGTGGACCACCGCTTCGCGCCGCCGTGGTGGCAGACCGCCATCTGCCTGCCCGACGACGGACAGAAGTCGCTGGTGGGCAAGGAGGGCATGCTCCTCTACGACTTCGGCGCCGGCGCGGCCGTCTACCGTAATTTCCAGACACGCGTGGCCCTGGAGTGGCCCGAGAAGACCGAGTGGCTCAAACAGGAACTGCTGCATCCGCGCGTGCCGATTGTCCGCACCTTCAAGCGCGCGGGCAGTGTGGAAATAATCGAGGAGGCCTTTGCCGCCACGCCGAACGCAGGCCAACCCGAAGCTGCGCGGCCGGCGGTCTGGATCGAGCGGCGAGGATCCGACGGCGTGCTGCAAAACTGGGCCAAGCCCGCCGTGGCGTGCGATCCGCTCTTCCACCATATCCTGGTGGCGAATCACCAGCCGCTGGAGTTCCGCATCCACGCGCCCCCGGGGCAGAAGCTGGCCGTAGCCTTCGGCTTGTGCGAGGGCTGGCACAAGGAACCCGGCCAGCGCATCCTGAACCTCAACATCGCCGGCAAGACGCGCAAGACAGTGGACATGGTGGCCGAGAAAGGCCAGAACGTCCCGGCCGTCTTCGCCTTTGAGGACCAGGAAGCCGGCAACGACGGGCAGCTTGACGTTGCCGTCACCGCCGCGCCGGGAGCAACCGACGACAACACGATCCTCAGCGCGCTGTGGGTCTTTACAGCCGCCGCTCCGCCGGCGGAGAAACTGCTGGACGGCACCGCCGGCGCCGCCGCTGCGGCGTGCATTGATGCCGCGGCAGTCTCAGGCCCCAAACGCGAGGACCAGGTCCTGGTGCAACTGCGCAACACGGGCGCGGCCCAGACTTCGGTCGCCCCGACGGTAGTAATTGAAAGCGGCGCCCCCATGAAGTTTGACGAGGCGGCGGGGCGGGTTGACATCGCTCGCAACACCGCCGTGAGCGCGAGCCTGAAGGTCAAGACGTGCGAGACCAAAGGCAAGAAGACCACGCTGGCGTTTGAACCTCTCACGTTGCCCGCGGCAGGCGTTGCGCGCTTTGCCGTGCGCGTCAGCAGGAACCCGGCGGGGCCGCTGCCGCCGCTGGACCTGGCGCAGGCCCAGGCGTTGCGCCAGAAGGCCCAGGAGTATTGGGAGAAACTCGATCTGCCTTACGACGTCATCACTGTCCCGGACCCCGGTGCGCAGGCGCAGCTTGAGGCGGCCATCCGCAACATCTACCAGGCGCGTGAGATCAAGAACAACCTGCCGGCGTTTCAGGTCGGGCCGACGTGTTACCGCGGCCTGTGGGTCGTGGACGGCTCGTTTCTCATGGAAGCCGTGGGCCTGCTCGGCCGCACACAGGAAGCACGCGCGGGGATTCAGTATCTGCTGAGCTTCCAGAAACCGGATGGCGCTTTCGAACTCATCGGAGGGCACTACAAGGAGACCGGCATCGTCCTCTGGGCCGTCACCCGCCACGCCCGGCTCACCAACGACAAGCAGTGGCTGCGCGAAATCTGGCCCAAGCTGGAGCGCGGCTTCGCGTACATTCAGAGCTTGCGCCAGCACGCCGCGGACGATCCCAACGCGCCCAACTACCGCCTGGTTGCCGCGGGCTTCAGCGATGGTGGCCTGGGCGGTAAGAACCTGGAGTACACCAACGTCTACTGGAACCTGGTGGGCGTCGCTGCGGCCGTGGAGGCGGCGCGCTGGCTGGACAAAACCGCGCAGGCCGAAGAGTGGCAGAAAGAATACTCCGATTTCCTGGCCGTGTTCCGCCGCGCCGCCGAGCGCGATATGACGGACGACGGCCACGGCAACCGCTGCCTGCCGATCCCTATGCTGCACGACAAGAAGGTCCCCGTGCAGAAAGCCCAGTGGGGTTTCATGCACGCGGTTTTCCCCGGCAGGCTTTTCGCGGCCAACGACCCGCTCGTGGCAGGCAACCTGGCCATGCTGCGCGCCGTTGAAAACCAGGACATGGTGCTCGACACTGGCTGGCTCGGCCAAGGCATCTGGACTTACTTCGGTTCCTTCTACGGTCATGCCTGGCTCTGGACAGGCGACCGGGAGAAGGCCATCCGCACGTACTACGCGTTCGCCAACCACGCTTCCCCGCTGCTGGTCTGGCGCGAAGAGCAGAAGCCCGTGGGCCAGGGCAACCAGGAGGTCGGCGACATGCCGCACAACTGGGCCAGCGCCGAGTTCATCCGCCTGACGCGCCACCTGCTGGTCCTGGAGCGCGGCGCGGAACTGCATCTGTGCGA
>JBEKKG010000395.1:0-6911 GCA_050010835.1 Planctomycetota bacterium | reverse complement strand
ATGTCTTCTGGAAACTTGATCTGCGCCTCTTCGACCTCCCCGAACGCGGCACGGCCGGGCTCCTGTCCCGCCTGAGGCGCTGGCTGCGCCGCAAACCGGCGCTGCGCATCGTGGAGAGAATCCCCGAGGAACTGCCGCGCGAAGCAGTTGCCCATCCCCGGCGGCCTGCCAGCGCCGACGTGGCCGCCGGCTCCGTTCCTCCTCCTGTGCACGTTGATCCCACGACGAGCCAGCGCGTGGATGAACTGCTGGCGAAAATCTCGCGCGAGGGCATGAACGCGCTAAGCGACGATGAACGCGCCTTCTTGAAAGAAGCCAGCCGCAAGTACGGCAAATAGGCATTGGGCTTTGGGAATTGGGCTTTGCCTCCTCCCCGCGCGCCGTATAAAATTGGCTTCGGCTTCAGCCTTGAGGAGACACCTTTATGCAACCTGAGCGAGATAGCCACACGCAGAACCTGCCGCCTGCACAGCCGCTGACACGCCGGCGCTTCCTGGCGGCGTCTGCGGCTGCCTGTGCGGCGCCCTGCATCCTGCCTGCGCGGGTCCTGGGCCGTGACGGCGCCACGGCCCCAAGCGAGCGGGTCACTGTGGGCGTGATCGGCCTGGGAGGGCGCGGCAGCGACCAGGTGCGGACCTTGCTGGGAGACAATGCGGCGCAGTTGCTGGCGGTCTGCGATGTGTTCGCCTCGAAGGCCGAAGGGACCAGAAAGAAAGTCGAGGCGCATTACGGGGCGCAGAAGACCGGCGGCCCATCCAAGGGCTGCGCCGCATACCAGGATTTCCGCGAGCTGCTGGCGCGCGCGGACATTGATGCCGTCTTCGTGGACTCGACCGAAAACTGGCACGCCCTGCATGCCATCCTGGCCATGCAGGCCGGCAAGGACGTGTATTGCGAGAAGGCGCTCGCCCGCACGGTGGTTGAGTGCCGGGCGGTGTGCGACACGGTGCGCCGGACCGGGCGCGTGTTCCAGGCCGGCACCCAGCAGCGCTCCGCCCAGAACTTCCGCTTCGCCTGCGAACTGGCGCGCAACGGCTGCCTGGGCAAGCTGCACACCGTGACGGTCGGGGCGGCGGGCGGAAAGAAGCTGCCGCTCCTGCAGCCTGAGCCTGTGCCGCCCGACCTGGACTACGAGCTGTGGCTCGGGCCGGCGCCGTTCAAGCCCTACCGCAAAGTGCTCTGCGATCACGAATGGCATTACGTCTCCGATTACGACGCCGGCTACATCGCGACCTGGGGCGTGCATCATGTGGACATTGCCTGCTGGGGCGCGCCGTCGCTGCACGAGAAGACTGTCACCGTCGAGGGCGCCGCGGACTTCCCCGACGCGGGCACCGCCGACAATTCGATCAGTTGGAAAGTGAAGCTGACTACGCTTGAGGGACTGGTGTTCTGGCATTGCTCGTCCGACAAGTCCCCGTACGGCTTCGGCATCCGCTTCGAGGGCGACAAGGGCTGGGTCCACGTGGACCGCGGCGTGCTCAAGGCTGAGCCGGCTGCGCTGCTGGACACGATTATCCGGCCCAATGAGGAGCACCTTTACAAGTCCTCGAACCACCAGACGAACTTCCTGGAATGCGTGCGCAGCCGCCGTGAGCCTGCGTCGCCTGTCGAGAGCGTCCACATTGCGACCGTCATCCCGTTGATCGCCGACATGGCCACGCGGCTGGGGCGCAAGCTGGTCTGGGATTGGCAGAAAGAGCGGTTCCTCAACGATGACACCGCCAACCTGATGCTCAGCCGCGCGCTGCGTGCGCCTTGGCACATTTGAGCGGAGGCAATCGTTCGGTCCGAGCCGCGCGCGTAAGCAAGCGGCAATGTCCGCTCCCTCACGGTCGCGGCTCGGACTGAACGGTTGCGAGTGGAGCAGATTCAAGAATGAGGAATTAAACATGCGACAACTTTCCCGATGTATCCTTTGCCTTGCGCTGCTCACCTGCCCGGCGCGCGCGGCCGACATCCCCGCCGAAGTCCGGAACGCGGCGCAGGAATTGAAGAAGTACGAAGTCGCGCAGCCGCGCACGCCGCTGGCGGTTGTCGAGAAGTACGCTTGGCAGGCGAGCAGCGACCCCGAGCAGCGTGCTGCTCTGGCCGAGCTGCTGGCAGCCACGTTGAAAGACGCGCAAACGCGGGACGCCCGCACCACGCTCTGCCAGTTGCTCGCCTGGGCTGGCACGGACGCCCAGGTGCCGGTGCTGGCCGAGATGCTGAGCGACCCCGAGCGCGGCGAAATGGCCCGCTACGCTCTGGAAGTCCGCAACAGCCCTGCGGCGGACCAGGCTTTGCGGACGGCGCTGCCGCGGCTCAGCGGCACGCTATTAGTCGAGGTGATCTATTCGCTGGGTTCCCGGCGGGACCGCGAGGCCGTCGCGGCGTTGATCGGGCTGCTCAAGAGCGACGACGCCAAAGCGGCCCCTGCCGCGCTCTGGTCGCTGGGTATGATCGCTTCCAAGGAAGCCGCGGCGGCCTTGGAGAAAGAACAGGGGCCGGCGGCCGACCATGCGCGGCTGACCTGCGCCCAGCGGATCGCTCGCGACAGCGATGCGGCAACCGCAGCAGACCTGTGCCGCCCGATGTTCGGCGCTGACAGGTCCGCTGCAATGCGAGTTGCGGCCCTGACGCAGCTCACGGCGCTGGCCCCGGAAGGCCTCCTGGAACTGCTGCGCACTGCTCTCGACGATCAGGAGCGGGCCGTGCGCGACACCGCCCTGCGCCTGCTGGCCCGGACAAAGGACCCGTCCGCGACCGGAATCCTGCTGGAGCGGCTGAAGAAGAGCGACCCGCCGGTGCAGGCCAGGCTGCTGGATGTCCTGGCCGAGCGCCGCGACAAAGCCGCACGCACGGCGGTGGAGGAATTGGCTGAACATTCCACGGATGAGAACGTGCGCGCCGCGGCCCTGCGGGCGCTGGGCAGCGTGGGCAGCGCGGACAGCCTGAAGCTCCTGGTGGAGGCCGCCGCGAAGCCCAAGTCGCCGGCCTCGGCTGCCGCGCAGGAAGCGCTGGCGGAACTGGTGGATGAGAATGCCGACAAGCTGGTGCTCGCGGGCCTGGGCGCGGGGCCGGCGCAAATGCGGGTGGGCATGATGCGCGCAGCGGCGCTGCGGGGTTGCGTTGAGGCGGTCCCGGCCTTGTTGGCGGCGGTGCGCGATGTAGACCAGACGGTGGCCCTGGCTGCCTGCCAAGCCTTGAAACAGTTGGGCCAGAGCGACAACTATCCGGCATTGGTGAAGCTGCTGGCCGAGGTGCAGACCCCGGCCGTGCGCGACGAGCTGGCCTCGGTGGCGACCGTGGTGGGCCGGCGGGTGGGCGATCCCAAGGAGCGTCTCGCGCCGATTGCCGCGCTGCTGCAGCAAGGCGGCGTCGCCGGCGAGAGCGGCAGCGGGCTGATGCGCGTGCTGGCGGCCATTGGCGGAGCGCCGGCGCTGGCCCTGGTGAAGACCTGGCTCGATTCCCCCGACGCCCCGGTGCGCGACGCGGCCGTGCGCACATTGGCCTTATGGCCGGACGCCTCGGCTATGGAGGTCCTGCTGCAAACCGCGGAGAAATCCAACGAGCCGGTCCACCGTGCGCTGGCCTTGCGCGGGTTCTTCCGGCTGGCGGTCAGCACGCCGCCATCCGTCCAATTCCTGGCGCGCGCCAAGGACTTGGCCCACACCACCGCGGAGAAGCAACAGTTCCTGGCGGCGCTGGCGGAGGTGCCAGCCGTCACAGCGCTGGACGCCGCCGTGCAACTGCTGCCTGACCATGAAGTCGCCCGTGAGGCGGCGCTGGCGGCGCTCAAAATCGCCGAGGCCCTGAAAGCCGAGCTGGCCCGCAAGCACGATGCCCAGAGAGCCAAGCAGCTTGACGCCGCGCTGGAGAAACTGCTCGGCGCCCTGAACGACAGCGACATGGAGAAGAAAGTCAAAGCCCTGCAAGCCGCCATTCGCAAGGTTGAGGAAGGGCGGGGCAAGTAGCCCTTTTCACCGCGCCAGGACCCGCAGTCTGACAGCCTGCCAAAGCACGGTTGCAGCACAGCCTCCCAAGCCGAAGGACTTCGACCCCTCGGGGAAATGGTAGCTGTCCGAGGCGCTCAGCAGTTCCTGCTTCCCTTTCCAGTCCACGAGCTTCAGGCCGTTGAACTCAGCGCGGACATGGGCGTTGGCGCCTTGGATGCGCACGTGTATGTCCAGCGTGCAGTTCTTGCCCACAGGGATGAGCCAGCGCTGGCCCTTGGGGGTGGGGAAGGTGGCCGGGTTGTCGGGACTGCCGGGCAGGCTGCCGTTTACGCTCGCCAGCCCGCTGAATCCGGCCCCGGTATCCAGTGCCAGAATGGTCTGGGCCGTGCCGACCGGAAAGATGACGCAGGTCTCATGCCGCTCGGCCTCCTTGAGCGAAAAGACCGCCTGGAGGTCATAGCTGCCTGGGCAGGTCTTGGGGATCTCCAGGCTGACGTGGTGGCCGTTGTCCGTATTCTCCAAACCCGTCCCCTGCTTGAGCCACTTGCCGCGCACGGCTTGCTTGGCGAGGTTGACGAGCGCGAGCAGGTCGGTCCACTCGGCTGCCCCGCCTTCGGCAGCGGCAGACTCGATGCGCTTCTCGATTTTCAGTCTTGGCAACCCTGTCAGGTCCTCAAGCGCCTTGCCGTACCAGCTCGCCGCTCTGCCATGCAAGGCGGCTTTGGCCGGCCCGATTTCCTTATCCGCCAGCGCCCACCACAGATCGCCAACTGCTATGCGTTCCGCGGCCTCCGCCGGGTTCGCCAGGTCCTTCGCGGCAGCCTCCTTGAGCGCAGGCACAGAGCACTTGGCCAGCAACGGCAAGGCCTGTTCCCAATCGCCTTTTGAAACCGCGTAGTACTTGCCCACATTCAGGGCCGCCGCCGGGTCGTCGGGATTGGCTTGCAGCTTTTCAACGAACGGTTTGGCTTTGGCCCAGTCCGCCTGCTGCGTGCGGAGATCCTTGCCGCGTGCCTGGATGGTTTTCGCCAGGTCCGGCTTGTTGGCGCGGCGGGCCAGATCGTCGAGCGGCGCTGTGAGCTTCACTGCCGCATCGAATTGCGACTCCTTGGCCAGTTGCTCCAGCAGCTCGAGACCGCCTTCGCAGACCTTGTCAGCGGCCTCGACCGTGCCGGCCGCGTGTGCGGCTGCGGTGAGCGCCGCGGCCTTCAGATCATTGGGGTCCACAATGAAAGTCTGGCCCAGAGCGTCCGCAGCGGCAAACGCGGTGTCGAGCTCGCCGGCAGCGGCCGCCAAGTCCTTTGCTTCGCGCAGCGCGACGTAACAGAGCAGCGCGTCATCCTTGCTTTCGGCCGCGACGTTCAACAGCTTCTTGGCCAGTTCTGTCCGGTCAGCCGTGCCCTTCTTCTGGTAGTCGGTCTTATAGAGATCCTTGAGTTTCTTGTCCTGTTGGGCCAAGGTTGCGAGCGGCGGGACAGGCATACGCTTGGTGTCCTTGGCTCCAGCCTTGGCCTCCGGCTTTGCGGGCGGGGTTTCCTCCGCCCCAGCAGCCGCGGCAGCGCTGGCGCTGAGCAGCACGACGGCCCAAGCCGAACAGGCACCTGCAGATTCCAGCCGTCTTCTCACGTGTGTCCCTCCTGGAATGGCCGCAACTTGAGTACCTGTATCAGAATACCCTATTTCAGTCATTTTTGTTAGCGTTCAGGCAGCAGGAACGCGTACGCCACCGCGCTCTTGATCTGGTCCGCGACCACTCCCTCGTTCATGCCGGGTGACATCACGATGTCGGTGTAAGTTTGCAACTCCGGCCAGGGGCCGGCGGGGTAGAGCATGGCGCCAATCCAGGAACTCATGCTGCCGCTCGCCTTCTGCCCGCCTGCCTGGCTGCTGGGGCCCTGGCACTGGATTCCGGCGATAGGACCGTCGGGCGCGTAGCGGCTGAACATGTGCAGCGGCGCGCTGATGCAGCGCTGCCCCAAGCGCGTGGTGAAGACACGGTTCATGGGGTGGCAGCCCAGGGCGAAGTCGCAGGTAAGCACGATCCATTTCAGATATGACGGGTCCTTGAGCAGCGTGTAGCCCTCGATGGCGTCCACCAGCCACTTGGGGTGGCAGCCCGTGCCCCAGTTGTTCGGCGCGTAGGGGCTGCGCATGTAACGGTAGCCGGTGGTCTCGGCACACTGCGCCCAATAGTCGAGCTTCTGCTTGAAGGCGGCGAGGATTTTCTGTTTCAGCGCGGCATCCACGGGGCGCGTGCAGAAGGCATAATAGAAGCTGGCGTCCCGTTGATCGTACTTCTGGTACTCATCAAGCTGCGCGTTGGGCAGGCGCTTGAAGACGGTGTGCGCGTGGAAAGCTTCGAGGTACTTGTCCCCGCCCCCGGCGCGGTACAATTGAATGGCGGCCAGCGCCAACTCATCCGGGTGCTTCTCGCCATCCTTCGACAAGGCCCACTCCCAGGCTTTGACGGCGTGCTTGAGGAACTCCTGGGAATCGGCCTGCCGGCCTAGTTTCTCCCAGAGCAGCGCCGCCTGGGCCGCGCAGGCCGCGAAGCGCAGGCTGCCGGTGGCTTCTTTGGCGAAGGTGAAGTCGCGCTTGGTGTCGAATTCGGCGAGGGTGATCATGTCGGGGTCGCCGTTGGATTCGATGCCGTTGCGCACGCCGCCGTCTTTGTCCTGCAACCGCACCCACAGGTCCAGCGCCCAGCGGCCCTCGTCGAGGATGTCAGGGATGCCGTTATGCGCCTCGGGGATGCTGAGCTGCCCGTCGCTGAACGCGGCGGGCTTGACTTCGTAAGCCAGGAACGCCATTTCGGCGACGTCAATGTGGGAGCGCGGATTGTAGTCGCCCGCATCGTGATGGCCGCCGTGGATGGCGAGCTTCGCGCGCTCGGAGTCGACCTTCTTCGCGAGAACAACGATATCATGCTTCTCGAGATGCTCCTGCGTCGTCGGCACCACGCCCTCCAAGTGG
>JBEKKG010000394.1:0-6913 GCA_050010835.1 Planctomycetota bacterium | reverse complement strand
AGCAAATGTACCGCGGGCGTCCCGCCCGCCCGTGGCAGGCCGGCAGGGCGCGAGGACGAAGGCGGGCGGGACGCCCGCGGTACGCTCTGGGCCACGCATTTACTGACATGCACCCGATGTCCTCAGAAAGCGGGGGACACAATACTGATTCATTCTTGACAACTGACAGGAGGGGAAATGGGTATTGTGTCGGGTGTATGTCGCTGAGTGCGGTTGCCGCGCCGGTGTAGCGCAGGTTTCCAACCTGCTGTATCGCCGACTTCCAGTCGGCAGGGTCTGCATTGCTGTGAGCGTCTGGAGAGCCAAGGGACGTTCTGCGGGCTGGAAGCCCGCGATACAGCAGACTGGAAGTCTGCGCTACATTCAGCGACATGCACCCTATTGTGTCCACCGATTGCGAACACCCTTGACGAAATAGGTGACTGTTCATAGCATGCTTCAGGAAATGATCGAAGACACCAAGAGCTAACATGCGCCAGCCGGGACCAAGCGACCGTGCTCTACAATGGGCGGTGGCGGCGCTGTTGATCTTGCCGCTGTTCGCAGCCTTCCTCGGCGGCGGTGGGTTTTCCGACGCTTATGGAACGTACCAGCCCGGCGATCAGGCCGCGGCTGCCCGGCGGCTCGCGTTGGCTGCCGCGACGGGGCGGAGTCTGCTGGTGGGTGCGCTGGCCACGTTGTTGGCCGTGGCGCTCGGCGTCCCGGGGGGCTGGGCCTTGGCGCAGCGCTCCGGAACCCCCTCCCGTTGCGGGGTCAACGGGCCGGCGGGACGCCGGCGCTCCCAGTTCGCTGCGCTCACGTCGGCCCTCTTCCCAAGGGGGAGAGGGAAACTGCTCGCCCTCGTTCTGGCCACGCTGCCGCTGGCGTTGCCGCCGTCGGTGGCGGTGAGCGGCTGGGTCGGGCTGCTCGCGCCCGCGGGCGCGGCGTCGCGGTTCAACGTGCCGATTCCGGGCTTCGGGGCGGAGTCGCGCGGCTGGCTGTTCAGCAGCCTGGGCGCGGCGCTGGTGCTGGGCCTCGGGCTTTGGCCCATCGTGGCCCTGGAACTGTGGCCGGCGTTCAGGCGCGTGCTTTCCAGCAGTGCTTACGATGCGGCGCGGCTGCACGCTGCGGAAAGCAGGACCTTCTGGCGCATTGTCCTGCCCCAAGCCAAAGGCGAGCTGGCCGCGGGCGCAGTCCTGGCCTTTCTGCTGGCGAGCAGCGACTTCAGCGTTTCCTCGTTGTTGCTGGTGCGCACACTGCCCATAGAGATTCACGACGCTCTGACAGTGGGCAAGACCGCGGCCGCGGCCTGGGCGGCGTTGCCGCTGCTGGTGCTGGTGTTTGCCGCGGCAATAGTGCTGCACTCACGTCTGGCGCCCTCCCCCTACCCCCTCCCGCAAGGGGAGGGGGAAAAAAACAGCACTGCGCGGGCACCCGTGGCCCGTAGTCTTCTCTCGGCAGGAATTCTCCTGGGCTTTGTGCTGCCGCTCGCCGTGTGCGGCTGGCAGGCTTGGGCGGGCGGCAAGCCGATGTCGCTCGTCTTCAGCGCCGGCAGCAGCGCGCTCGTTGTCTCTTTGCGGATAGCCGGGGCCGCGGCGGCGCTGGCGGTGGTGCTGGTGCTGCTGCGCACGGTCTGCTGGCCGGAGATGCGCGTGCGGGCCATCAACGGGGCGGCGCTGTTTCTGCTGGCGGTGCCCGGTTCGTTTCTCGCGGCGGCTTGTCTGGCCTCGCAAGTGGAACTCCAAAAGGCGGCGCGGGCCGTGGATGCCGGGCAGCTTGCCGCGGCCCTGCCGTTGGCGATACTGGCGCTGAGCTACGCCGCACGCTTCCTGTACGCGCCGCTGCGGCTGGTTGAGGAAGGCCTGGCCGCGCTCAATCCGGGAATGTTCGAGGCCGCGGCCCTGGCCGGGCATGGGCGGCTGTCGCGCGCCGTCGCCGTAGCCGTGCCGTTGGTGGCCACGCACATCGCCGCCGGCGCGGCGCTGGTCTTTGTCCTGGTGCTGGGAGACATTGCCATTGCGGACAAGCTGCACCCGCCGGGATACGCTCCAGCCACGGTGTGGCTGTTCCAAATGCAGCACTTGGGGTATGATGAAGCCGTGTTCGGGCTGAGCCTGCTGCTCGGGGCCGTGGCCGCGGCGGCACTGCTGGCGGCGGGCCTGGCAGTGGGGTGGCTGAGCAAGGCGAAACATTTTGGATTTTAGATTTTGGATTTTGGATTTCACGCTTGGGCCACGCGCACGCGGCTTGGCCCGGCCGCTGGCTGTTCTGGTGGTGCTTTCTCTGGCGCTCTGCATTTTCTCCTGGATTTTAGTGTCAGGCTTGGGCGGGGCAGGCAAGATGCCTGCACCACAAACGCCCGGTTGGAGCGCAGTCGGAACTGAGGGCGAGGCGCTGGGGCAGTTCAAGCAGCCGCGCGGCATCGGGGCTTTCAGCGACGGCTCGTTCGTCGTGGCCGACCGCGCGGCGCGCGTGCAGTTCTTTGCGCGCAACGGCACGCCGCTGCGGGTCTGGAAGATGAAGGAGTACTCCTGCGGCAATCCCAAGGGCCTGTGTACGCTGCCCGACGGCAACGTGCTGATTTGCGACACGCACTACGGCCGCGTGCTGGTGCTGACGCCTTTCGGGGAGATTGCGAAGACCTGGGGCACCTACGGCTATGCGCCGGGGCAGTTCATCCATCCGCTTTCGGCCGCGGTGGATTCAGGCCGCTCCGTGGCCTACATCGTCGAGTATGGCGACCGCAACGACCGCGTACAGAAATTCGCGCTCGACGGCACGTTCCTGAAATGCTGGGCCAGCTTCGGCTCGGAGGACGGCCAGCTCCAGCGGCCCAGCGGTGTCGCGGTGGATGGCGCCGGCAACGTCTACGTGGCCGACGCGTGCAACCACCGCATCCAAGTGTTCGATGGCGAAGGCCAGTTCCTGCGCGCCTTCGGGCGGATGGGCCACGAGCCGGGGGAACTGAGCTACCCCTATGACATCGCCTGCGGGCCGGATGGGCTGCTCTACGTCGCCGAGTTCAACAACCACAGGGTCAGCGTCTTCGAGCGCGCAGGGAAGTTTGTGCGGGCTTACGGCGGACCCGGCAGCGCGCTGGGCGAGTTTGCCAGTCCGTGGAGCCTGACGGTGGATCCGCGCGGGCGGCTGCTGGTTTCAGACACGCGCAATCACCGGGTGCAGATACTGGACGTGGGCGGCTTGAAGCCGGCGCGCAATGAACTCTTGAATTCCGTCCCAGGTGAAAGTACAATTAGAACCCGCGCAGACTGATTGACTCCACGGAGGTGTAATCATGACTGTGAAAGAAAAAGCCAAGCAAGTCATTGACCTCTTGCCCGAGAAGAGCTCGATGGACGATGTTCTTCACGCCTTATATGTGAACATCAAGTTCGCTCGCGGGGAAGCGGAAATCCGCGCCGGCCAGGGCGTGCCCCACGCGCAGGCAAAGCAAAGGCTGAAGAAATGGGTCAGGTGACTTGGGGGCCATCGGCGCTGGATGACGTTGACGCCATCGCGGCATACATCGCCAGGGATTCGGCAGACCGTGCGGCACTTTTCGTGAGGCGCCTGTTGGAAGCCACGGACCGACTTGAAGAGTTTCCGCATTCAGGGCACATCATTCCTGAGATAAACGATCCGTCGTGCAGGGAGATTGTGGTCGGATCATACCGGATCATGTACGAGGTTCGGGATGGCGATGTCTGGATAACCGGTGTGGTGCATGGCGCGCAGGACTGGAGACCAGGGTAAGGGGCCAGCTCTTGAAGGAGAACCGTTCGTTTGTCCGCGATGAACCTGGAGTTTGAGAAGCAGACGCGTTCGCAGGTGTAGCTCGCGCGGATTTCGGAAAGGGCGGCAAAGAAGTACGACATGTCTGACCGTTTGATCCTCTGGCTGGTGGGCCTCTCGCCTTTGCTGGTAATGGCGGGTGTGCTGCTCTCGCGCCGCTGGCGGCGCTTGCCGCGCCGGAAGCTGGCCTGGGAAATCATTATCACGGTTGTGCTGCTCGCCGGCCTGGGTTTTCTGGCCGGCCGCGGCGCCGAGGGCGGCAGCGGGGGCACGGTGGCGCACACGCGCCTGCAAAGGCCGGAACTGCTCTGGCTCTGCGCGCCCCTCTTCGCCCTGTTGCTGCTCTTGCAGGCCCGCACCCTTTCCGGCATTTCGCGCGGCCGGATGTGGACGGCATTTCTCCTGCGCGCCACCATCTTGAACCTGCTGTTGCTGGCGCTGGCCGGACTGCAAATGGTCATTCAGCAGGACACGCTGACCGTGGTCTTTGCCCTGGACGTCTCGAAGAGCGTGCCGGTCAGCGAGCGCCAGCGGGCGCTGGAGTTCGTCAAGAAGACGCTGCCGGGCAAGCGCGCCGACGACAAGGTTGGTCTGCTGGTCTTCGGCGGACGGGCGGAATGGGAGGTCTCGCCCACGGCGCTGTTCAACGCGCCCGAGGCCCAGAACATCCGGGCCAGCGCGCTGCCCGACGCCACCAACATCGAAGTGGGGTTGCAGCGCGCGCTGGCCTCCGCGGGCGACGATGCGCGCCGCCGCGTGATCCTCTTTACCGACGGGCGGCAGACGGCGGGCGACGTGGCCGAGGAACTGAAGCGCGCCGTCAGCCAGGGCGTGGACGTCTGGATCGTGCCGCTCAAACGCGGCGACGAGGCCGAGATGCTGGTGGAGAAGATCGTGCTGCCCAGCGAACTGCTCTGGGAGCAGCCCTTCGACGTCCATGTTTTCGTGCGCTCCAACATTACGGCGCGCGCGCGGGTGCACCTGTACACCGGCGACAAGGCCAGTTCCGACCCGCCCCCGCAGACCGTGGAACTCGTGCCCGGCAAGAACCGCGTCACCTTCGCGGGCCTGCGCATGCGCTCCGGCGGCGCGAAGGAAGTGCGCGCGGTGCTGGAGCCGCTCAACCGCAGCGACGACACGCTCTCGGAGAACAACGAGGCTTTCGCTTTCACGGACGTGCAGACGGAGAACCGCGTCCTCATCATGACCAGCGACCTGGCCGAAGTGAAACACCTGCTGGCCGCCCTGGAAGGCGAACGCATGACGCTGGACGTGCGCGCCGGCGCGTCGCTGCCCGACAACCCTGAAGCCTACCGCGCCTACGATTGCATCGTCCTGGCCAACATAGCGCGGGGCTTTCTCAGCGAACAGCAGATGAAGGTGATCGAGAGCTGCGTGAAGGACCAGGGCGCCGGGCTCCTCATGATCGGCGGAGACCAGAGTTTCGGAGCCGGTGGGTATCTGAACACTCCGGTCGAGGACGCCCTGCCCGTGCAGATGGACCTGCGGAACCAGCGCGTGATGCCCAGCGGCGCGCTGTGCATCGTCCTGCACACCTGCGAGTTTGCCGACGGCAACGCCTGGGGCAAGAAGATCTCCAAGGCCGCCATCAAGGTCCTGTCGCCGCAGGACTACGCCGGCCTGATCTACTACGGCTACATGGGCGGCGAACAGTGGTGCTTCAAACCGACGCAGATCGCCAACCGGATCAACAAGCTCTTCGGCTTCATTGACAATTGCGAGCCGGGCGACATGCCCTCGCTCGACACCATCGTCTCGATGGCCGTCACCAGCCTGGCCAATCTCAAGAACGTCAGCCTCAAGCACTGCATCATGATCACCGACGGCGATCCGTCTCCGCCCACGAGCGCGACGCTGGCCGCGGCCAAGCAAGCCAGCGTGACGATTTCGACGATCTCCATTTTCCCCCACGGCGGCGCGGAAATCTCCACGCTCAAGGACGTCGCCGCGCAGACGGGCGGGCGCTACTACTCGGCCGACGACCCGCGCAAACTGCCGCAGATCTTCATCAAGGAAGCGGCCGTGGTGCGGAAGAGCCTGATCCGTACGGATGAGAAGGGCATTCCCATCGCGCTGGGCACGCCCGGCACGACACTCAAGGACTTCGGCACCAAGTTCCCCGATGTGACCGCCTTCGTCGTCACGGCGCCCAAGGACCGCGCGGAACTGCAGCTCTACACCGTGGTCGAAGGCGAAAAGATACCGCTGCTGATGAGCTGGCATTACGGTTTGGGCAAGGCCGCGGCCTTCACCAGCGATTCCACGAACCGCTGGGCGGCGGAGTGGGTCAAGTGGCCGAGCTACAACAAGTTCTGGACCAACCTGCTCACCTGGGTCAGCCGCCAGCGCATGCCCTCGAACCACACCGTGACCACGCGCATCGAGGGCGACACGGCGCGCGTGACCGTGGAAAGCCTGGACGCGAAGGGCGAATACCTCAATTTCGCCAAGCTGACCGGCAACGCCATTGACCCGGACGTCGCCCGCAACGGCACGGACGCCCACACTTACGAATTGAACTTCATGATGTCCGCGCCGGGCCGCTACGAGGCCAGCTTCCCCGTGCAGAAGGCCGGCGCTTATGCCATCACCATCGTGGACCAGTCCGACCCGAAGAAGCCGAACACCATTGTCACCGGCCTGGCCAACAGCTACAGCCCGGAGTTCCTCTATCTCGAGGGCGACGACGTGCTGCTGGCCAAACTCGGCGAGATCGCCACGAGCAAGTACAAAGAGAGCCGCCTGAAGGACCTGGCCAAGCTCGATCCGCTCGAATGCAAAGTTTACGCCCACGACCTGCCGCCGTCGCGGCAACCCAGCGATCTGTTCTGGCCGCTGCTCCTGGCGGCGCTGTGCATCTTTCCGCTGGACGTGGCCGTCCGCCGCCTGGCGCTCGACCCCGAAAAGCTCTTCCTCCTCATCGCCGCCTGGCTCGCGCCTGTGCTGGAACGGCTGCGCCTCAAGAAGCGGCAATTGCAGGTAGCCGCGGTTGAAGCCCTGGCCGGCAAGCCCGCGCCCCCTCCGCCTCCGCCGGACATCGTGCCCACGGGCGAGCAGAGCCGCGCCGCGCAAAGCCGCTACGAGCAGCTCGGCGCCAAGGCTGGAGCCGCCTTCGACCTCA
>JBEKKG010000393.1:0-6917 GCA_050010835.1 Planctomycetota bacterium | reverse complement strand
AGCGCCGGCGTCCCGCCGGCACGGGGTACTGGGAGCGCCGGCGTCCCGCCGGCACGGAGTACTGGGAGCGCCGGCGTCCCGCCGGCACGGAGTAGTTAACGGCATACGTGGGCCGGCGAGGACGCCGGCGCTCCCAAGTTGCCGGCGAGGACGCCGGCGCTCCCAAGTTGCCGGCGAGGACGCCGGCGCTCCCAGGTTGAGAGGCTTGTGGCATGAGCGAGAGCAACGGGCTGCCGAAGGGGTGGGTCAGGACAACACTGGGAACAATTCACCAGGATCATGCTGTTGGGATCACGCCCGGAGACGAACCAGAGCGGCAGTTTGAGTTGTATAGCGTACCCAGCTTTCCAGCAGGAATCCCAGAGATCGTCCTGGGCAAAGATGTCGGCTCCAGCAAACAGAAAGTTGCCCCTGACGCGGTTCTTGTCTGCAAAATCAACCCCCGCATCAACCGGATCTGGGTTGTCGGGAACCATACCAACTTTCCAAAAATCGCCTCCACGGAATGGATACCGTTCTGGCCAGTAAGCGAGATACTGCCGCACTATCTCTGCTATTATTTGCGGCAGCATTCGTTTCGCGATTACCTTGCTGCCAATGCATCTGGCGTTGGTGGATCATTGATGCGCGTAAAGGCAGCGACGCTGGCATCTTATCCGCTGTGCCTACCACCACATCGCGAGCAGCGCCGCATTGTCGCCAAGATAGAGGAGCTATTCTCCGACCTGGATGCGGGGGTGGCGGCGCTGGAGCGGGTCAAGGCGAACCTGAAGCGCTACCGGGCGGCGGTGCTCAAAGCCGCCGTGGAAGGCAAGCTGACAGAGAAGTGGCGCGCCGAGCACCCCAACACCGAACCGGCCAGCAAGCTGCTCGAACGCATCCTGGCCGAACGCCGCAAGAAGTGGGAAGCCAGCCAACTTGCCAAGTTTGCCGCCGCCGGCAAAGAGCCCCCCAAGAACTGGCGCGACAAGTACCAGGAACCCGCCGCGCCCGACACGGCTAACCTGCCAAAGCTGCCGAAGGGGTGGTGCTGGGCGACGGTGGAGCAAATGAATATTGCTGAGCGACCCGTGTCGTATGGCGTACTCCAGCCTGGTCCAGACCTTTCGGACGGCGTTCCCCTTATTCGAGTCGGCGATGTTGCAGACGGGAAAGTTGCGGTTGACCAACTGAAACGGATTGCGCCGGAAATCTCGGCGCAGTATCAGCGGACCATTGTTCAGGGCGGCGAAGTGCTTCTGACAATCGTGGGCACCATCGGGCGCACTGCTGTTGTGCCACAATCAGCAAGCGGTGCCAATACCGCCCGCGCCGTTGCTGTGATTCCCGTTACACCGCTGACCGATTCTCGATACGTCGAACTGTGTCTTCGCGATCCCCGCATGAGGGCAAGGCTTACGGGTGCCGCGCACGAAGTTGCACGCAAGACGCTGAACCTTGAGGATGTGCGGCCCGCTGCCATTCCGTTTGCGCCTTCACAAGAACAGGCACAGGTAATCGCGGAAGCAGAGCGTCGGCTTTCGGTTGTGGAACAAAACGAGACGGCACTCGACCACGGCATCGCTCGCGCCTCCCGCCTGCGCCAGTCCATCCTCAAGCGCGCCTTCGAGGGCAAGCTGGTCCCGCAAGACCCCCAGGACGAACCGGCCAGCGTGCTGCTGGAGCGGATCAAGGCGGAGCGCGACGGGAATGAGCACGCGAAGCCTTTCGTCCCCAAGCGTGGGCGCAGGGGTTCTGGGAGCGCCGGCGTCTCGCCGGCTCGCAGTAGTTAACGGCTCACGGGGGCCGGCGAGACGCCGGCGCTCCCAGAAGGAGTAATCATGGCCGCCGACAGCCAGCAGATCGTCAACAAAGCCTGGAACTTCGCGCACGTCCTGCGCGACGACGGGCTTTCCTACATGGCCTACACGGAGCAGATCACGTTCCTGCTCTTCCTGAAGATGGCCGACGAGATGACCAAGCCGCCGTACAGCAGGCCGGCCATACTGCCTAAAGACCTGGGGTGGGAAAGCCTGCTCAGCCGCGAAGGCGCGGAACTTGAAATCCATTACCGCAAAATTTTGGAGGAACTCGGCAAGAAGAAGGGCATGCTCGGCGAAATCTTCAAGAAGGCCCGGCAGGACATCCAGAACCCCGCCACGCTCAAGCGGCTGATCGTGGACCTCATTGAGCCGGAAAAGTGGTCCTCAATGGAAGCCGACGTGAAGGGCGACATCTACGAGGGCCTGCTGGCCAAGAGCGCCGCCGAATCGCCCAAGGGCGCCGGGCAGTATTTCACGCCCCGCGAACTCATCAAAGGCGTCGTGGACGTGATGGCCCCGGCGCCGGATGACACCATCTGCGACCCGGCAGCCGGCACGGGTGGATTCCTGCTCGCCGCGCACCGCTACGTGGTGGAGCACTTCGGCAAAGAACTCGACCCCGACCAGAAGAAGCACCTGCGGACGAAGTTCGTGGAAGGCTGGGAACTGGTGCCCAACACGGCGCGGCTGTGCATCATGGAGTTTCGGGGACGTCCACGAGTTTCGGGGACGTCCACGAAAAAAGTCGAGTGCCGAACAGGATTGAGCCTGTCCCCATACTCCCAGGCCCTCATTGTCCAAAATGAGCATGAACCGAAGTTCTTGACTTTGGCACGACACTTGCTTATCTTTTGCTGTTGTCGTCCAAATCATGTTTGGACTATGGCTCTTTGACAATTGAAGATTCTACCGGCAGATCAACCGGTTGGTTTTATAGGGATATAACCAAGCCATGTTTTTTGCTAAACATGTTCAGGCAAAGGTTTTGGCGAAGTGATCTATCCAACAAACAATCCGAAGTCCGACATTCAAGATCCCAAGTCCCAGGCTTGGGCGGGTCAGTTTGGCTTGGTGGGGAAACCAAGGCGCCGGGATGAAGTGGCGCGTGCCCAAGCGCGGAGACGCGGGGACGCGGGGACGCGGAGAACTGAGTCAGTTGAAGCCACTCCCTTGGTAAAGCTCCTCAGACCATACGCAAAGGGCCTGCAAACTCTGTGCAGAGACCGATCAATCATGCGACAAAACGTTTCAAAAATGATCGCCTTCCGTACTGGTATGCATCTCATAACATCTTATCCAAATGCTACTTGCCCGAATATGACGGGCTCGATTGGCTCGCCACGCCCCATGTTCGTGGCCTTGCGCTTGTGGTAGGAGCTGGGAATTTCAACCGCGCGCAGTGTAGATATCGCGCGGGGCTGGAAGTCGAGATTCTTCTTGAACGAATCGCTGGGCGCACAGCTCGGCGAAATGTGGCGGGTGGTGGGCGCGGTTTTGGGTTTTCGGGATTGCTGTTTCCTTCGGGTTTTGAAGTGTTACCCGCTTCGGAGCCCTGCCCGGTGTAGTCATCAAGGGGCGCACGGGCGCGCACAGTGAGAACACTTGAAAAGGAGCAAAACCATGCGGCGACGCGATCTTCTCAAACGTGGAATCCTGGCCGGGGCCGGACTGACGATTCTACGCAGCGGAACGCTCTTCGGAGCGGACGCGCCCAGCAACAAGCTCAACATCGCCATGATCGGCACGTGGGGCCGGGCCGATGCCCACTTCGGCGTGCTGTCCAGCGAGAACATCGTGGCCTTGTGTGACGTCAATGAAGAGCACCTGGCTCACGCGGCACAGAAGTTCCCCAACGCCAAGACTTATGTGGACTGGCGCAAGTGCCTCGAACAGAAAGACATCAATGCCGTCGTGTGCTGCACGACCGATCACACCCACGCGTTTGTCGCCAACTGGGCGCTGAACCGCAACCTGCACGTCTACTGCGAGAAGCCGCTGGGCAACTCTGTAGAGGAGGTCCGCGTCGTGCGCGCGAATTACCTCAAGCGCAAGGACAAGGTGGCCACCCAGGTCGGCACACAACGCCATGAGATTGAGAACTTCGCCCGCGTAAAGGAACTGGTGCGGGACGGGGCCATCGGCGAATTGCAGGCCGCCTACGCCTGGGGGAACCGCCAGATTCCCAGGCCGGGATACCTGCCCGCTGAAGGCGATCCGCCTGCGCATCTCCATTACGACTTGTGGCTCGGCCCGTCCCCCACGCATCCCTTCAACCCCAAGTACTTCGGCGGCGGTCCCGGCGCCAACTGCCTGAGCTGGAACATGTATTGGGATTTCGGCAGCGGGCAGGTCGGCGACATGGGCAGCCACACCATGGACCTGGCCTGGAACGCGCTCGACGCCGAACTGCCCACGAGCGCCGAGGCGGAAGGCGAGAAGTACAACCCGGACGTGTCCCCTGTGGCCTACCACGGCTCGTGGGACATTCCCGCCAACGACTGGCGCCCGGCCATCCGCCTGCACTGGTACCAGGGCGGCCTGATGCCGAATCCGCCGCCGCTCTATGGCGATCTGAATCGGATTGACCACGGCGCGATGTTCAAGGGCTCGCAGGGCTTCATCGTGGCCAGCTTCGACCAGCGCGTGGTCATTCCCTACGGCAAAGAGGCGAACATGACGTACTACCAGCCGCGCCCCAAGGACAAGCTCATCCCGCCGTTGGGGGGCTTCCAGAGAGAGTGGATCAACGCCGCCAAGGGCAATCTCAAGACCACTTGCAACTTCGACTACGGCGGCAAACTTATCGAGACGATGCTGCTGGGGCTGGTGGCCTACCGTGTCTGGCCGCAATTCCTGCCCAACGAGGTTCAGGAGGTCAATGCGCCCCCGCAGCCCAAGCAGAAGCAGGGGCAGGGGCAGAAGCAGCAGGGGCCGGTCCTCTATCATGGCCCCAAGAAGCTGGAATACGATGGCGCCAAGGGCGTGGTGACCAACTGCGAGCAAGCCAACCAGCTCATCAGCCGCAAGTACCGGGAGGGCTGGACGCTGGACGGGTAGAACGGTGGGGCAGGCTTTCCAGCCTGTCCGGACAGCCTGGAAAGGCTGTCCTACTCGAAGACAATGTAGGAGTAGTCCCCCGTGTAGCCGGCCTGAGCGAAAATCCACTCCCATTCCTGGGGTGTGTAGAAGGAGCGGCAGGTCAACTGCCAGTACAGCAGGTTGGCCTTCTCACGTTCGTTGCGGTAGGACTCGATGATGATGTGCTTGGACCCGCGCCCCACGCGCTCAATCTCCCGCGTCGCTGCGAACAGGTCGTAGATGAAAAGGTTGTGCAGGGTGGTGATGGAGTACACGAAGTCGAAGCTCTGGCTCTCAAAGGGCAGCTTGTTGGCATTGCCCACGCGCAGGAAAGGGCGCACTTCCTCCTTGGCGTTGGCGATCCCGTACTCGGAGATGT
Organism: Planctomycetota bacterium; assembly: GCA_050010835.1. Taxonomy (GTDB): domain Bacteria; phylum Planctomycetota; class SZUA-567; order H5-PLA8; family H5-PLA8; genus JAPLOD01. The sequence continues at coordinate 1,658 of JBEKKG010000393.1, read as the reverse complement.
CAATGCCGCAGACCTGCGCGCCCGGCAGGACCTGGGTGAACTCGTAGAGGAGAAAACCCTTGCCGCAGCCGACATCCAGGATGCGCGCGCCGGGCTTGAGCTGGTAGTGCCTGGCCATCTCCTCGGCGACCTTGCGCCAGCGGCCGTCATAACGATAGCCGCCGTACCCGTACTGGCGCTCGCCATCCCAGTAGTCCTTGCCGAACTTGCAGGCTACTTCAGCGCAAGCGGCCTTGTCGAATTGATTTACCCGCGCGATGTAATCGCGCTTGGTGGACTTGTGGAGCTTCATGATGAAATCTACGTATGCCATGTCTTCTGTTCCTCCTCAATCGAGCGGCAGGACAGCCTTTCCAGGCTGTCCGGACAGGCTGGAAAGCCTGTCCTACTTTCGACAGGCTGGAAAGCCTCTCCTACCTACACCTGCTCCGTCCCTCAAGGAGAGGAAAACACCACAGCCGCGAGCATGGCCCGGGCCTTCTGCAACTGCACGGCCTGGCGCGCCTCCCAATCGCCCGCGCCGGCAGCGGCGAAGCTCCGGCGCGCCTTGCCCACCGGCAGAAACTCGTTCAACACAATGCAGCACCATTTCAACTGGAAGAGCGGCCGCAGCAAGCCCATGCGCCGGCGCAATGCATTGCCTAATTGCAAGTCCACGGCGAGAACGTCTGTGAACTCCGCAGCGCACACCGGCGGCGGCGGCACGGCGGGCTGGCTGAAGAAATCACAGATCATCTTCACGGGATCATCCCAGCCGGCGTACTCGAAGTCAATGAACTTCAGTCTTCCGTCCTCGCCGAGGAGCGCATTGTGGAAGCCGAAATCTGACGGCGAGAGGCACCTCTGGCCGGCAGGCAATTCCTCGTCCAACGGCAAGCCCGCACGCTCAGCCCCGGCGACGATATGCTGCCGGACCCGTTCCCGCATGGGAAGCAGCTCCCCGCGGATGAACGCGGCGGCTTCAGCCTGCTCGACCGCCTCGACGAGCCTGGCGAGCCGCCGCTCAACCATCTGCAAATGGGCAGACAGCTTAAAGCAGGCCTCGGCCGCCACGGGCAGTGCGGCGGCCGCGGGAGTATGCCTGTGCCTGTTCAAGCCCAGGACGAAGTTCAGGGCTTGCGCGACATGCGCCGGCGTGACCTCTGCCGGCTCCAGGCGGCGTCCCGGCAGGAACTCGTACAGTCCCAGGTTCTGCTGCCGGTCACAAGCCAAGGGACGCGGAAGACAACATATCCCGTTTGACCAGGCGAAGCCGGTGAACGCGAATTCGTGGCCTAAGCGGTCGCGCTGGTCGCCGGGGTGCTGAAAGTAGGCCTTCAGGAAGTACTGCGCTCCAGGGGTTTGAATCCTGTACACGCGGTTGTTGCCGCCCGGCGGCAGCGGGACAATCGTCCACTCCTGTGCAGAGGTCACTTTTTCCAGGAGTGCCCGGACCGCGGGTTGCAGGTTGGCGTGCTCCGGTGGGTTCACAAGAGCAGTTCCTTGGCCTCGTCCCAGTCCCTTACCACCTTCAGGCCGCCGGCAGCCGCAGCCTCGCCTCCATGCGGCGCAAAGAGAATGCGCTCGACTCCTGGCGGGAACGCGGGATCCAAGAGGCATTCCGGGAGGTCGTCAATGAAGTGCGTGCAGCCGAGCCGGGCGATGCGCTCCAGCTTGGC
>JBEKKG010000392.1:0-6935 GCA_050010835.1 Planctomycetota bacterium | reverse complement strand
GAGCTCCAGGCGGCTCGTCTCGGCAACCAGCACTCGCAGCGCATCCTGGATATACATGGGATTGAAGCCAATCGCAATCTCGGGGCCTGTGTATTCGATCTCCACCGTCACCGCGGCCTCGCCTTTGTCCGGGGAACGGGCTTCGATCAGGCAGGTGCCTGGGCTGATCTTCAGCATCACCGTCCTGGTCTCGTCGCTGGTCAGGAAGGCCGCTTTGCGCAGGGCCTGCAGCATGGCCTCGCGCTTGAAGTTTACCTCTTTGTCGCAATCCTTGGGGATGACCTGCTGGTACTTGGGGAAGATGCCTTCCACAAGCAAGCTCGACAGCGTCTCCACGCTGTTGGAAACAACCACCGCCCGCCCGCGCACGGCGAGCTGGATCTCCTCGTCCTTGGGCGCAGTCTCGCACAGCTTGCGCATTTCCTGCATCATCTTAATGGGCACGATCACGCCTTCTTCCAGCGCGCCCGCAGTCTTCATTTTCCTCTTGCAGAAGGCCAGCCGCCGGCCATCCGTGGCGACGACCTCCAGAACCTTGTCCTTGCACTGCATGTACACGCCGTTTATGGCATAGCGTCCCTGCTCCCTGGCCGCGGCGAAGACCGTGCGGTCTATCATCTTCGCCAGCTCTGCCGGCGGCAGAGCGAGCGCCGGACCCTCTCCCAAGCCGGGTATCTCGGGGAAATCCGACGACTCCTGCCCCAGCAACTCGAACCTGTCGCGGCCGACGGTGAGGATGCCTTTGGCGCCGGTGGTTTCCAAGGACACCACTTCCTCGGTGCACTCCCTCAGCAAGCCGGAAAGGGTTATGCAAGGCAGGCACACCGCCACGGGCGCCTCGATGGACTCCGCCTTGATGTGGTAGCGCAGGCCCACTTCCATGTCCGTGGCCTGCACTTCAAGGTTCCCGTCTGCGTCACCCTTCAACAGGGCGTTCTTCAGACTTGGCCGCGCTCCGCGTTGTGGCACTACCGCGGCTGCCGCCGTCAGTGCCGCCGTCAGGGGTTCTCGTTTGACTACTACTTTCATAGCCGCTGCCTCCAGTGTCCTTGCCGCTGACTCGACCCTCAGCTAAGGGGAGTGAGTCTAGCGCAAAGGCCGCGAGGTTACTATAGAAAAACTGCGATTGTTTGGCGCGTCTGCTTCTTTTAGCCCACCCGGTTTATCCTGGCGGGATGGCCCTGTGCGCGGGGCGGATGCGGATAATACGGACGCGGCGAGCCCACCCAGGCTTCCAACTCGTACTGAGGGTAGCCGCGTGCGCCGTTGCGCACCAGCAGACCGTCAATGAAGTCCTCTACGTGGTCCGTGCCAGGGCGCCCAATGATGCGCTCTTCGATGCGCGCGCCCAGAACCGTGGCGAGGTTCAAATCCGTCATGGGCACGAGCAGGAGCACTATCGCCGCGGCGGCCGCGAGGCGCGCAACAGGATTGAAAATCGGCCTGAAGAGCCAGAAGGCGCGTTTGACCGGCCTGTAGCTGGCCGCTATCCTGGCCAGCGTGCGGGTCACCAGGTCGGGAGGCGGTTCCGGTTTGTCCAGGCGCGCCACCGCTTCACCCGCCCGGCGCAACGCGGGGTCTTCGGGTTCGTATCGGTTCTGACTGTCATTCGCAGCGGTCATGGCAGTTTCCTCCGGCAGCGAAAGCCTTACGCCTGTTTGCGGCTGAGCACGTTGTTCAAGCGTGTCAAGGCCGAATGCAGCCGGCTCTTGACCGTCCCCAGCGCCACTCCCAAAGATGACGCCGCCTCGGCGAGCGTCATTCCATCGAAGAAGTGCAGCAGCACAACTTCGCGCTCCAACAACGTCAGCCGCGCCAGTGCCCGGCGCACGCGTTGCTCTTCGTCTTGCCGTTCCGCGTGCTCCCGGGGGTTGTCGTCCAGCGCCAAGCCTGCCCGCTCATACTCCTGGTCGTCCAACTCGGCTTCCAGCGGCACCTCGCCGCGGACCTTGCGCTTGCGGGCTTCATCCCGGACCAGGTTCACGGCAATCGCCGTGACCCACGGCTTGAACCCCATCTTCTGGTCAAACGAAGCGCCGGCGCGCAACGCATGAAGGAAGGTCTCCTGAAAGAGATCGTCCGCTGTGTGCCAGTCGCCATTCGTCAGGCGCACCAGAAGGCCAAACAGGGTCTTCTGGTAGTTCGCCACCAGGCTGCCCAGCGCTTCCTGGTCTCCACCCAATGCGCGTTGGAAGAGCACCTCATCCGACAAGCACACCTGCTCCGCGGCTGGCGCTTTGCGGGCAGCCTGAACGCCGGGGGCGGTGCTCAAACGCTGCACGAAGCCGGGCGTTGCCAACGCTGCTGTGGCGGCGGACACGGTTCCTCCTCCAGCGCCATTAGTTGGTACGTGCGAGTCGGCCGAAGTGTTCACTCTTCTTTCCTCATATTCTGCTATCTATTTTAACCCCAACGGAGCATGTTAGTCATGTGAATTTCTGTGCTTTCGCGGATCCGTTCTCACTTGGCCGGTCCCGCCATGAAGACGCGGCACAACGACCGTTCCGCCTCGATCAGGTAGTGCTTGACGTATTGAGGGGTTTGGCTGCTCTCGAATTGCAATCTGAGCCAGTCAAGGGCGAGTGGATCGGTGCGGGCCTTACGGGACGCGCGGAGGAAGTCGCGGGCGGTCTGTTCGATTTCGGAGCGCGGGAAGACTTCGAACAACTCGCGGTCGCCGCCCAGCACTTTTCGGATAGCCTTGCCATAGGATGCCTGGTCGCCTCCGGATAGCTTGGCACAAACGGCTACCTTCACGGCGAAGTCTACGCCGGTCAGGGGGTCTTCGTCGTGCAGAGTGCCATAGATAAGGCCCTGCAACAGGGTTTGGTCGGCTTCGTCCACCACGTTCCTTTCCCGGCAACGGTTGCAAATTGCGATGTTCCAATGTCGTCCTGTGCTAACAAGCATATTTTATGCCTGGGCCGGGCTCTTGCAAGTGTGAAATACTGAGGCGACTTGGCCAAGCACCCGTGTTACTCTAGTTGATTTGTTTCTTTGAACAGTTTGGGTGATAATGAGCTGGAGGGGCTCGCAAGAGGGCAGGCCGGGCTGTGCCAACTTAGGAGGAATCTGCCGTATGTGCGGCACTAAAGACAGAGCCGAAGACCCAATGGTCTTCGCCACCTGGGTGGCGAGACGCTTGACTGGGTCCTGTTTTCGCGCCGTATTTGCCGGAGGCTGCGTCAGGGACATGCTGTTGGGCGTGAAGCCAAAGGACTACGATGTCGCGACCTCAGCGACTCCAGAACAGGTTATGGCGCTTTTCCCGAGAAACGTCCCTGTCGGAGCCGCCTTTGGTGTGGTGCGGGTGCTGAGTGCCGGTGAGAATCCCTTGCAGGTAGAAGTAGCGACGTTCCGGGGAGAGACTGGCTACAGCGATGGCCGCCACCCGGACCAGGTGTGTTTCACCGACGAGGTTGAGGATGTGAGGCGGCGGGACTTCACTGTAAATGGACTGCTCTTCGACCCGCTCAAGAATGAGGTTCTCGATTACGTCGGTGGGCGGGCGGACTTGGAAGGCAGGCGCATTCGTGCTATCGGTGAGCCCGCGCAGCGTTTCGCAGAGGACCGGCTGCGCCTGTTGCGCGCGATCCGCTTCGCCAGCAGGCTGGGCTTTGAGATCGAAAGCGCCACGTTCGACGCGATCGTGGGCTGCGCCGAGAGGATTGGGGATGTCAGCAGCGAGCGTATTCGTGACGAACTCAACCTGATGCTCACAGGTCCGCGGCCGCGCCGGGCCTTTGAGTTGCTCAAAGCAAGCCGGCTGCTGAAACACATCCTGCCGGAAGTTGATGCGATGGCAGGGGTGCCGCAGCCCGCTCAGTTTCACCCGGAGGGCGACGTCTGGGTGCATACGCTGATTATGCTGGAGATGCTGAGGGAGTCTAGCATTACCTTGGCTCTTGCTGTGTTGCTGCATGACGTGGGGAAGCCGGTCACGATAGAATATGCCGACCGCATCCGGTTCAACGAACATGAGAAAGTTGGCGGGGAAATGGCGGAGAGGATCATGCTGCGGCTTAGATACTCTAATGAGGAGATCGAGCGGGTCGTTAGTCTCGTGCGCCAGCACATGGTCTTCAAGGACGTACATCGGATGCGCCCCGCTACGCTAAAGCGTTTTCTGCGGCAAGTGGACATTGATGAACACCTTGAACTCCACCGCCTGGACTGCCTCTCGTCACATGGCGATCTGGAGAATTACGAGCTGGCGGTGCGTGAGTTGAAGAGGCAAAGTGTTGAAACTCTACGCCCGAAGCCGCTCATCAACGGACATGACCTGATTGCCCTGGGCCTCAGGCCTGGGCCGTGGTTCAAGACAATTCTAGCTGATGTCGAGGACAGGCAGTTGGAGGGAGCGCTTTGCGACAGGGAGGCGGCGTTGGTGTATGTTAGGGGAATTGTTACCTTAGAGTGCGGGCCTCGACTGTAAAATATATATCGTTATGTCAATACCCTAATATCACCCTATGTTTAGTGAGAAACTTGAGTAGCGTGTGTCTACTACAATGATAAGTGTTAAACCCACTGGTAAATGCTATAGGACTTATGTGAGGAATATGAACTATGTAACCGATCTACCGCGCGCCCTGCATTAACTGTTACCGAGGCTCAAGCCTCAAGCATAATAAAATCCGCTGAAAATCTTCAACCGAATAGAACTCAATGATGATCTTCCCTTTGCGATGACCTTCCTCAATGGTCACTCTAGTACCGAAGTGTTCACGCAATTGGCGTTCAACATCCTGCACGTCTGGCGGGGCAACTCTGGTGCCTCGCGTTCCCTTATTGCGCTCAGATACAAGTGGCAGCTTACTAGACGATCTGGATTGCTGCCAACTGACAAGCTTCTCCAGGTCACGTACAGTCAAATTCTCAGCCTGGACCTTGGCGGCCAACTGAGACTGTATCTGCGCGTCGGGTATCGAAAGCAGGATCAAGCCGTGGCTGCCGCTGAGGCGCTTGGCCTTGATGGCATCTTGTATAGTTGATGGCAATTCAAGGAGTCTCATGCTGTTCGATACGGTCGCCCTGTTCTTCCCCACGGCAGAAGCGATCTCCTCATGCTTCAGACCGAACACGATGGCTAAACGGTTATAGGCCAGAGCTTCATCAATTGGATTCAAGTCTTCGCGCTGCAGATTCTCAACCAGAGACAACAAGAGAATGTCCTTGTCGTTGAAAACGGCCTTCACAATCGCCGGAACTCTAACCAAGCCGGCCAATTGTGCGGCCCGCCACCTGCGCTCGCCTGCGATGAGTTCGTATTGAACTTCGCCAGCACTCTCCTGAGGCTTAAGTTTTCGGACGATTATTGGCTGGACCAAGCCCTGTGATTTTATTGACCCAGCCAGATCTGCAAGGGACTGCTCGTCAAAATGAGTACGTGGCTGGCTTGCGTTAGGCCTGACTGATCCGACGAGAAGATCAACCATGACGGCCTCACTTGTCTTGCTTGCATTGGCTCCGCTGCCGTCAACTCCACCCGTGGTTGATGACAGTAGGGCGCTCAGCCCTCGTTTCAGTTGCAGTCCTGGTTCCACAGTGAATCCTCCATCAAGCCGGTGATCCGACCTTGTATCATGAAATCCACTGTTGTCAATGCCAGAATCTCACTCTTCTGGATGCACGATTCACGAATCGAGTGACAGCAGCCTTGCGGATCAAGGCGAGACATACGGTAAAGTTGCTTGCGTACGCATGTTAATACTGTAGTAAAAGTACTATAGTTGGACTGCACAGTCACATCTTTCTCGTGGATCGTGGCGCGTGGATCGTGGCGCGTGGATCGTGGCGCGCATCACGCTCCACGAACCACGCTTCACGCTCAACGCTCTTTAATGATGCGGGTACGTTGCCGTGCCGGTCTTGTTCCTGGTGGCCTTGTAAGCGGTTCCCGCAGAAAACCTGAAGTCCGTATTGCTGAACAAAACGATAAGAGTCAACGGCACGTTTTTGGTAGTTACGGTGGCGTTCGCCAGTCCCTGGTTTCCAAGGGCCGTCAGGTCGTCCTGCGAGAGCTTGGCAAGCGTGAGTTTGACGCTGAACTTGGTCGCACCGCCAACCGTAAGTTTCTTGCTGTCCAGCTTGGCCGACAACGTGAACGAGTCCTTCCCGGTACCAGTGGCGGGTGTGCCCTTCCCCTTGGCATCCATCTTGAATTTCTCGGCAATGTTGCCGGCAACGAAGAGAGCGGGAACCTGCTTGGAAAGGTCCAGGCCCTTGGGCACAGCAAGCGTTCCCGCCAAGGCCACGCTCCCGTTGTTCTTCGCAAAGTTCAATTGAATCTTCAGCGACTTGACAACCAGATCTTTAGGTCCCGCCGGCGTCAGCGCCTGGCTGTCACTCCCTACAGGGAAGCTTGCCCAGTTATTCGGGTCGCTTCCCTCCACATTCTCAAGGGCGTCAGGGTAGCTGTCCCAGTCCGTGTCGAGGAAGGTATCCGCCGAGTAGTAGAATCCGCCGGCGAGCGTCGCGGTCCCGGAGCCGTTATTGGAGACTGTCAGGTCAACCTTCTGCGACACAGTGGCCCCGCTCAGCGGCGGCACAGTACAGGTGAGCGAAGCGCCATCGCTCGCCGCAGTCCCTTGAACAGACTGGGAGCCAAACAAGACCGTCAGCGCGGCGCCCCCGGAGACTCCGTTGGCGAAGATCGTGATCGTACCGCCGCCATTTACAGAATCGCCATGAGGGTTAATGTTGAACGTGCCCTGGCCCATAAGAACCGGGGAACTGGCCACCGAAGCAATCCCCGGGGTATCAACGTCGCCGGCAGTAATCGTGTCGCTGAAGGCCGAGTTAAACGTCACGCTAATCGAAGCCGTTCCTTGGACCAGAACCGCGGTCGCGGGGAACACGGCTCGCGTGTCGTTCGAGGTGAACTCCACGGTGTCACCAACGCTGGCCACCACGTTCCAGTTGGCATCCACGGC
>JBEKKG010000391.1:0-6942 GCA_050010835.1 Planctomycetota bacterium | reverse complement strand
TGGCGCCGAACCCGGACGACGGAGCGTTCTCGATACTGGGCGGCGGTTTGGCACAGGGCGCCACCTACCCGGTGCCACGGTTCGCTTCTTCCGGCGTGACGCCGCAGAGCATCATTGGAGACATGAAATTTCTTCAGGCGAGCGGCGCGATCACCCTGAACACGAACTCACTGCTTGCCAAGCTGAACAATGCGCTGGCGGAACGAAAGAGCGGTAAGTGCGGCCCGGCTGGCAACGTCTATGCCGCGTTCATCCATGAGGTCATGGCGCAGACCGGGAAGGGAATTACACCGGCAGCCGCGGCCATTCTGATCGCCGACGCCCAGTATTTGGAAGCCCACTGCCCGTAGACCATACGGCAGCCCAAAGGAGGCGGCCGCCAAATCGGAGGAGTACCTGCGGAAGGCCGTCGAGTTCGATCCGCGCTATCTCAGCGTGGTCCCTCCTGAAATGGCCTCGGCCATTGGCGTTCCCGGTTCGGAGAAATACAAGAGCGCCACCGTTGGCAACCCCTATCTGGCCTCCGTGGTCCAGGTTGACGGCCGTGGCCCTCTGGGCGGGGGTGAGGGCACAGGCTGGTCGGTCCAGAGCACCGCCAACAAGGTGTTCATCATAACCAACAACCATGTGATCAAGGGCTTCAACGAATTCAGCGTAACCTATCAGTTCGAGGCCTTCGGCAGTCTGACCCGCAAGGTCTCAAAGGACGTCAAGATAATCGGCAAGGACCCGGCCAACGACCTGGCGCTCCTGGAGGTCGGGACGGAACATGAGATCAAGCCGCTGCCGCTCCGCGCCACGACGGAGGGCCTCGTTTTGCCCATGAAGCTCACGATGATTGGCCACCCGCACGGGCTCGACTTCACCGTCATGTGGGGGGAACTGGACAATCTCAATCGCGTCTACGAAGGCTCGCGCCACTTGCAGATCAACTCCAACGCGGATTGCGGCATGAGCGGCGGCCCGGTCATTGACGAGAACGGTTTCGTGATCGGCGTGACCGTCGCCAAACTCGGTTCCCTCGGCCAGAGCATCGCCATCATCAGCGAACGCGTCAGAGACCTCTGCGCCAAGTATGGAATCAATCTCGAACTGAAAAAGGCGGGGCCGCCCGCGGCGAAATAGGCCGGTTGGCGGTTGAGGGACAAAGGGCAAAGGGTTAGGGAGTCTTGGACGAACCGCCCCCAATCACGACGCGAAAGCCGTCATGGGCAGCACGGTCCCAAGGGGGGCCATGACTTATGCGGGCTGCCGAACGGCAATTGTCAGGCACAAAAGCCCAGCCGCCGCCGCGCAGCACGTGCTCGCCGCCCTTGGCCGGCCCCTGCGGGTCAACAGCCGGAGACTCCCCGTAGTACTTGTCGCTGTAGCAGTCCTGGCACCACTGCGAGACATTGCCCGCCATGTCAAAAGCCCCGCACCAACTGGCGTTCTTGAACGCGCCGCCCGGCGAGGTGAACGGGAAGCCGTCGTCCTCCTTGATTTCACCCCACTGCATGTTGCAGCCCGCCCGCCGCAGCGAGGCATCCGCAACGTTGGCCAGGACGCCTTCCCACTTGTCGCCCCACGGATACTTCAGACTCTTTGGCCCCCGTGCCGCGTATTCCCATTCCGCTTCGCTGGGCAGCCTGACCGTGCGGCCGACCAGTTTCGTGGCCCACTTACAGAACTCCTGAGCGTCCTTCCACGTAACAGCCACGACGGGATGATTGTCCTCTTGTTTGAAGCCGGGGTTCTTCCAGTTGACGCCGGCTGCCTGCTGCCATGTGCCATCTTTCATCGTCCACCCCATGTTGCACTTCTCGGCCTCTGTCTGGTACTTCATGGCCTCGGCGAACACCCGGAACTGCGCCACGGTGACAACATACTTGCCGACGTAGAACGGCTGGCTGATCTTCATTTTGTGGACGGGCTTCTCGTTTGCCGCGCCATCGTCCGCCCCCATCATGAACTCGCCGGCAGGCACAGGCACGAACTCCATCGTCACACCGCCGCCAAGATGAATGGACGACGTTTTCCCGGCGTCACCAGTGGAACTCGCTACGCTGCCTTCGGCAACGCCCACCGGCGCTGCGGCCAGCCGCTTTTCGATTTTGGTTTTCGTCAGTCCGCTAAGCCCTGCCAGCGCCTTCCCGTACCAATACCGCGCGCGCGCCTGAAAAGCCGCTTTCGCCTCCTTCCCTGTCTCCTTCTCCGCCATGTCCCACCAGCCATCCCCGGCCTCCACTTGCGCAACCGCTTCGGTGGGCTGCATGAGATCCTTTACCGCAAGCGTCTTCAATGCGGGCAGCGAGCACTTGGCAAGCAGGAGCAGACCGTTGTCCCAGTCCGCCTTCCAGAAGCAGAGGAATCTGCCGAGCACTAAGTTGGCGGCCGGATCGTCGGGCTTCTGTGCCAGCGTCTGCTTGGCCGCCTTGGCCTTGGCAGATTCGCCCTGAAGCTCCCGCACTTCCTTCGCCCGTGCCTGGACCCTGGCGATGAGGGCCGCATCTTGTCCGCGCCGCGCGGCAGCCTCAGCCGGGCCGGCGGCGCGCAGCGCCGCGTCATAGTTGTCAGCGGCAGCCGCCTCGGCCATCAGCACAAGATAGTGCTCTGCCAGAGTTTTCTGTGCGTCCAGTGTCGCCGCCGCGCTGCCCGCCTTCGCCAAGGCATCCAGTTTGAGCGCCAGGGCGTCCACACTGTACGCCTTGCCCATTTCGGCAAGCGCATTCAGAGTTATGCCCAGATCGCCCGCTTGCGCGGCGAGGGCGCTCGCCTCGCGCAGCAGCACGTATCTTGCGGCGGGATCGTCCTTGGTGTCGCCGGCCTGCTGGAGGAGCTTGTTCGCGAGCGCCGCCTTGTCCTCGCGGCTCGCCTTGGCGTACTCCTCCTTGAAAATGTCGCGAATCTTTTTTTCGGCCTCCGCAACCGCGGCCTTCTCGGGAACCGGTGCCCTGTCGGCGGCCTTTTCCTCGCCGCACCAAACACTTGCAACGAACAGGTAAAGCATCGAGATACCGATGAGCGGAATCAGGGCTGAACGCATCAAAAAGTGCTCCCGCAAGAGTAGCCGCTAGCGCGTAGCCGCCGGCGACGGACGGCTGCACCTTGTTCGTGTGGGCGGGATGCTACCGGGCTGCGAATGCCACGGCAAGTGCAGGCCTCTTCTGTACCGCCGGCGTCCCGCCGGCCTTCGTCGAATTGCCACTACATCGCCGGGCATAGGCCAGCGGGACGCCGGTGATACATTTGCCCCAGCCAGCCTGCGCGGGCAGATAGCAAATCGCCGAACTACCGGAAAGCGAAGCCCTTGGCATCCTGGGTTGCGTCCACAGCAGCCGGCCAGTTCTCGGGGATGGGGAGCGTGACCTTGCCCGTGGCGGCCCATTCGGCGCCGCGCAGCGTGAGCGTCTGAAAGCCCACGTTTTGCATGGCCGCCGCGTCATGGCCCAGAATAATGTGGAAGCACCGCCCCTTGCCGCACTCGCGCCAGTGGACCACCGGTTCGTTCTGCCCGGAGCCGCCCTTGGCCTTGTCGGAGAAAGCGCTGCACAGCGTTTTCAGTTCGCCGGCCGTGCCGGCGCGGTGCCAAAGCTCGTCGGTGATGGCGAAGTCCTTCAGGCCGCGCGTGACCGGGTGTTCCTTGTCCGCGATTGTGACCGTGAACTTGTGGTACTGGCCGTGGCCAGTCTGGTCCATCTTCCACCAGGAGCCGGCCAGTTCCTGGAACTCCGGCCAGGTGTAGAACACCGTCGAGGCCGCATGGATCAGCACGAAGCCCTTGCCGCCGCGCACGAAATCCAGGAAGGCCTTCTCGGTTTTCTCGTCCCAGATGCGCTTCTTGACATCCGGAAAAAGAGTCCAGTTGCTGACGATGACGTCATACTTGGCGAAGCTCTCCTCCTTGAGTTCCGCGGGGTTGTTAGTCACCTCGACGGTGAAGCGTCCGCTGCCGGTGAACATCTTCTGCAAAACAGGCGTGGTCTGCTGCCAGTTGTGGTTGTTCTTGCCGCTCAGGATCAGGAGGCGCAACGGCGCGTCTGCTTCAGCGGCAAGAAGCGCCGTCGCGGCGGCGAGAAGACAGGGCAGCAGGGCAAGCTTGAGGGTCATTGGGGTCTCCATTCAACTCCATAGGACAGGCTTTCCAGCCTGTCCGGACAGCCTGGAAAGGCTGTCCTACTTGGCCGTGGTCCGGCGAATGACTTCATGTTCCGCCGGATCGTAAGGCGTGCCGTCCTGATGGAACAGATCGTGGAACCAGACTTTCGGCTCAGGCGTGCCTTTCTTATCGGACCACGCAAACTGGAACTGCGTGCGGCCGTTGACCAGGCCCCAACTGTAACAGGCGACGGCTTCCTTTTTGAAGAGCGGCAGGTCCGTTTCCCAGCGGCTGCCCTGCTTCCGCGCCATCCACTCGGTGCAGACGACCGGGCGCCGCAGCGCCTTGTAACGCGCAATCGCGCCGCTCAGCCCCGCGTAGTTGCTGTAGCAATGGAAGCTCACGACATCGGACAACTCCACTTGCCGGTTGGTGATTTCCGCGGGCGCGCCCCAGGCGCTCATGGTCAGCGGCTGGGACGGCTGGGCCTGCCGCGCCCAGGCGAAGGTGGCCTCCACGAGCGGCAGGCTCTTGTTGCCCATGCCGGTGTTGCCCGGCTCATTGTACAGATCCCACAGCCAGACGCGCTTGTCCTTGCCGAAGGCAGCGACGATGTCCTTAACGTACTTCTCCAACTCAGGCCAAGCACCTTTGTCCGTGACCTCTTTTAACCCGGGGCTGGGCGTCCAGCTTGGGCCGATCATGCCGGGGATCGGGTCGCGCTGCTTGCCCAGGCAAGGCTCGGTCTGCGGCGGCTCGCCAAAGGCGCAGTCGTCGAACAACACGGGTGTCGTGCTGATGCCGTGGCCGTCTGCAAGGGCCAGGAAACGGTCCAGCCGCTTCCTCAGACCTTCCGGGTCGTCCTTCCAGACCAGGTATTGCACGAAGACGCGGCACGAGTTGAAGCCGAGGCCCTGAGCCCAGCCCAATTCGCGGTCTATCGTCTTTTCGTCGAAGGTGTCCCGCCCCCAGAACTCGGTGGTGTTGCAGGCCGTGCTGGGCACGTAGTTGAAGCCCACAATCCACGGCTGCTTCTTGTACCACTCCCAGGCCTGCGGTTCCGTCCAGCGCGCGCCGGCAGGCGGTGCGCTCTGATCGCCTGCCAGACAGGTTGAACAGGTGAGGAAGGCGAGTAACACAACGCAGTAAAAGGTCAGGCTCATGTCTCCTCCTGGCGTGGCAGTCAGCCCGCGCAGTCTAATTTTCAATTTGCAATTTTCAATTTTCAATTTTGTTGCAGTTGCGGATTATACTCCACGTGATGCCGCTCTCCCGACAGATGCGCCTCCTCTCCTGCCTGGCCGGCCTCGCGCTGGCCTGCGGAATGTCCGCGTGCTGGATCATCGCCTGGCGTCTCGCCTTTGGGCCGCACGGCTCGTTCTTCACGTTCGGCTTCGTGGGCGACGAGTACCTGTACGCTCAGCGCGTGCAGGCGCTCCTCCCGGGCGCTACCGCAACCAATCCCATCAACGGCGTCTGCGACCCCGCCATCGTCTCGGAATACTATCTCGAAGATGGCTGCCGCTGCATCGTCAGCGCCACGGGACTGAACGCCATCACGTTCGTCTGGGTCTGGCGTATCGCCTTTCCTCTGCTCCTGGCCGCCACGCTGGTTTGGCTGGCGCGCGAGTGCCTCCAGCGCCGCCGGATGTGGGGCGCGCCGCTGCGCTGGGCCGCCGCCGCGGCTGCGTTCTCATTCCTTTACTGCGGCTACGATCTCGTCACGCGCTATCCGCCATTGCAAGGCTGGCTGCATCGCTTTCCGACGAACATCGAATACCCCTTGTCGGTCTTGACCGCGTTGCTCTACATCCGCTTCCTTAACTTGCCTTCCGCCGGCCGTGGCGCGGCTCTCGCTCTGGCCGGCGCGGCCGTAATCTACCTGCGGCCCTACCTGGCCATTCCCTGGGGACTGGCCCTCGGCAGCGGCCTGGCCTGGCTCAGTATCCGGCGCGCCTTACCTCTGCGCGTGACCTTGGCAATTGTCGCGACGTTGCTGGCCGCGTTGGCACCCTGGCTGGCCGTGCGTCAATGGAACGCCGGCAACGAGGTCCATCGGCAGATGCTGCAGCGCTACTTCCTGTCCACGCCGTATCAAGTTCATCCCTATTGGCCCTTGTATCTCGGCGCAGCGCTGGTATTGGCGTTGTCCGCGCCAGCCGTGGAGCGGCGCTTCCGCCCCTTCGTCCTCTCCGGCGCATTCGCGCTGTTGCTCCTGCCCTTTCTCTGCGGCGCCTTCAGCTTCGGACGCGAACTCGTGGAATACGAACGCTGCGGCGCGTTCTACTTCGTCGCGCTCTTCGCGGCCGGGATGCTGGCCTTGCGGCAACGCACGCTTTCCTGGCACGGGCGCTCCGGCCTGGCAGCGGCGCAAGGCTGGGCCGCCGCTCTCGCGTCCGCCGCTCTTCTCGCCTCAGGCGGCGTGGCATACGCCAATGCCCGCTACGATCTGCTCGCGTACCCCTTCAGCCAGTATCCGAGCATCGTCGCCGACCTGCCCTCAGTGCCGGCGTACGATTGGATTCGTGAGCACACCCCCGCGGACGCCCTCTTCCTGGTGGACGACGGCTACGACTGGTCCCGCAACGCGCGCTACAACCGGCAGAACCGGCCTCTCGTCCGCGCCT
This sequence comes from Planctomycetota bacterium, assembly GCA_050010835.1. Taxonomy (GTDB): domain Bacteria; phylum Planctomycetota; class SZUA-567; order H5-PLA8; family H5-PLA8; genus JAPLOD01. The sequence continues at coordinate 237 of JBEKKG010000391.1, read as the reverse complement.
TTGCCCCGGATGGCGCGTACCTGCTTTCGCGCGAGGACCTGTTCCAACTCGTGGCGCGCCGGCGGCGAGTGTACTCGGAACGCCTCTATGGCACTGCGCTGCCAAACGCGGACCTGGAGCAGCTTGCGTATCTGCAGCGCGGCACGTTCGGCCTGCCGGTCGCGCCGGACGAGTTCCACGCAGCGCTCAAGCATTTCCGGCCGACTCACATTCTCTGGCGCAACGGGCGCGCGCCTA
>JBEKKG010000390.1:0-6971 GCA_050010835.1 Planctomycetota bacterium | reverse complement strand
AGTTCCTCGTCTTCGTGCCCCAGCCCAAGGCGGACCACCTTTTCGAGATAAGCCATGTGCGCGCCGAAGGCAGCTACGTGCCGCCGCCCGCGCCCGTGGCCGAGGCCAAGAGCTTCTTCCCCTTCATTGACACGTTCGGGCAGTACATGCACGCGGATTGGCCGGGCAAGACGCACTCTCTGGAAGAACTGAAGCAACATGCGGAAACAGAAGCGGCGGAACTGAAGGCCCAGCCCGCGCCGGAGCATTGGGACCAGTACGGCGGCTGGAAGGACGGCCCGGCGCTGGAAGCGTCCGGTTTCTTCCGCGTGGCCAAGCACGAGGGCAAGTGGTGGTTCGTTGATCCCGAAGGCAAGCTCTTCTGGTCGCATGGCGTGGATTGCGTGAACTCCTATGCCGCGACGCCCATCGAAGAGCGCCAGGAATGGTTCAAGGATTTTCCGGGAGACCAGCCTGAGTTCAAGAGTTGCCTCAGCAAGCAGTACGCGCTCCACGGCTACTACAAGGGCCGGACCATCGCCTGCTTCGACTTCGGCGCGGCCAACTTGATGCGCAAGCTCGGGGACGATTGGCGGGCCAAGGCTGCCGAGCTGGCCCACCTGCGGCTGCGCAGTTGGGGCGTGAACACTATCGCGAACTGGTCCGACCCCTACATCTACTCCGCCGCGAAGGAAGGGCGCGGGAACCTGCGCACGCCCTATACCGCCACCATCCACTTTGGCGGCAAGCTGCTCGAAGGCAGTGAGGGCTACTGGGGACAGTTCCGCGACGTTTTCGACCCGGATTTCAAGGCTGAGATATGCAAGGAGATGGCCAAACAGAAAGGCAAGACGGCCGGCGATCCCTGGTGCCTCGGTTTCTTTGTGGATAACGAGATCGCCTGGGGCGACGATGTCTCGCTGGCTGTGGCAGCGCTCAAGTCGCCGCCGGAACAGGCGGCCAAAAAAGTCTTCATCGAGGACCTGAAGACCAAGTACGGCCAGATCGAGAAGCTGAACGAAACCTGGGGCACGCAGCACGCCTCATGGGATGCGCTGCTGCAAGAACGCACTGCGCCTGACAAGAAGAAAGCGGCGGAAGACCTCCATGCGTTCTACAGCAAGACGGCCGAAGAGTACTTCCGGGTAATCCGTGCCGCGGTCAAGGAAGCGGCGCCGCAGCAGCTTTACCTCGGCTGCCGCTTCGCATGGGTGAACAACCGCGCTGCCGAGGCCGGCGCGAAGTACTGCGACGTGGTCAGCTACAACTTGTACCGCAAGAGCATCGCGAACTTCAAATGCCCGGCCCCGGCCGACGTGCCGTTGATTGTGGGCGAGTTCCACTTTGGCGCCCTGGACCGCGGCATGTTCCACACCGGGTTGGTTTCCTTGAAAAGCCAGGCGGAGCGCGCTGCAACGTACAAGGATTATGTGCAGGGCGCCTTGCAGCACCCGCAGTTCGTGGGCACGCATTGGTTCCAGTACCGGGACGAGGCCACCACGGGCCGGCCCTTGGACGAGGAGAACTACCAGATCGGGTTCGTGGACAACGCGGATACGCCCTACGCGGAGACGATCGCCGCGGTGCGCGAAGTGGGATACGGGATGTATGAATACAGAAGCAAGGCGGCGGTTAAGTCTGAGCCGCGACCGTAAGGGAGCCTTTTCATAATTCCTATTCGTCCCATTCCTCCCATAGCAGGCAACGAAGCGCTCCCCCTGAGCGCTTTCCTACGCCCCGCCGGATTCATGCAGAAAAGAATGTGCGCAAAACGCAATCTGGTTTACAATAGGCGCTCGGTGGGGGGAAGCGGAACATGACTCCAGAAGAGCAACTCCAAGTTGTGGATGCAATGGCGGAGACGCTGCAGGATTCTTCCGCCGAAGTGCGCAGACAAGCGTTCCACTGCCTCATTGGGCTGGGGCTTGACGGCTTGGCGCGCATCGTGGACGTGATTAACGAGCAGACCAACTCGCAGGACTGCAAGCTCCAGGCCGTGCAGGCGCTCGGCCAGGCCTTCGGCGAAGGCAAGGTGGACAAGACGGGCATTATCAAGGAAGCAATCAAAGTGCTCGAAGTGGCCATCGGCGCCGAGAATGAGCAGCTTTGCGAGGCGGCCGTCGAGGCGCTCGGCGAAATCGGCACGCAGGCCATCTTCGTCAAGCCCAAGCTGCTGGCGCTGCTCACATCCAAGAAAGGCAATAACCGCCTCTGCGCCAAGGTCGGCACAGCGTTGCTGAAGATTTCACCGCCACACTAAACGCTGAATGATGAATGGCGGGAGTCATTCATCGTTCATCATTCTTCATTTCCTCTCCGACGGCGCCAGATTCAGCAGCACCGCGATGAGAATCAGCCCCCCGCGCACGACGTGCTGCCAGTATTCACTGATGTTGAGCAAAGTCATGCCGTTGACCAGCACGCCCAGGAAAATCACCCCGATGAGCGTGCCCCAGACCGTGCCCGCGCCGCCCATGAGGCTCGTGCCGCCGATGATGACCGCGGAGATCACGTCCAGTTCCCACCCCGTCCCGGTCGTGAAGTTGCCGGACATGATCTGCGACGACTGCATCACGCCGCTCAACGCCGCCAGGAGTGCGACGCTGCCCATGACCAGGATCTTCACGCGGCTGACGTTGATGCCGCTCAACCGCGCGGCTTCGGCGTTTCCGCCGACCGCGTAGACAGAGCGGCCGAAAGGAGTGTAGTTCATCACAAAGTGGCTCAGCACGAAGATGAGCACAAAGACGATGGCCGGGAACGGAATGCCGGCCACGTAGCCGCCGCCTACAAAATTGTACCAGCGCGGAAAGGGGGTGAGCGAAAAACCGTTCGTGATCAGCTCCGAAGCCCCTTTCAGCACCGTCAGCCAGGCCAGTGTCGTGATGAACGTGGGCACGCGGAAGCGGGTGCGCAGCCAGCCTGTCAAGCAGCCGATGGCGCCTCCGGCCCCGAGGCTTGCCGCAATCGCCAGCGTCACGGCCAGCGGCATGGGCAGGCCGCCTCCCGGCCCGCTTAGAAAACCCGTCAGCCAGGCCGTCAGACAACCGGAAAAAGCCACAGCCGAGCCGACGCTCAGGTCAATCTCCCCGGCGATAATGACCATAGTCATCCCGAAGGCGATGATGCCCTGCATCGAGACATTCCGCAGCACGTTGAGCAGGTTTTCCCTCGTGAAGAAGCCCTCGGCATTGAAGGCCAGGACAGTGCACAACACCATGAGCACGAGCTCCATCACGGATTGCCGCAGCCAGGACAACATTCCGGGGTAAGGGGCAATGCCACCACGGTCATTCATTGCAAACTCCGGGGATCGGGGTGCGGGGTGCGGGATTCGGGGTTCGGGGCGTGTGGATCGCGCTCCCCGCTCCCCGAACCCCGAACTCCGCTCCCCGCTTCACGCCTCCATGCAGCGGACGTACAGTTCGTCCGCCGGCAGTTCATGCGGGCGCACTTCGCCGGCGAGGGCGCCCTTCTTCATGATCAGCACGCGGTGGCAAACTTCGAGCAGTTCCTCCAGTTCGCTGGAAACCACAAGCGAGCCGATGCCCCGGCGGCTGAGGTCCCAGAGAATCTGGAAAACCTGCTGCTTGGCCTGCACGTCAATGCCGCGCGTGGGTTCGTCCAGCAGGATCACCTTGGGTTGCGTGCTCAGCCACTTGCCCACGACCACCTTCTGCTGGTTGCCGCCGGAGAGCGACGACACCGGCATCTCCAGGTCGGGTATGCGGATCGCAAGCTCTTCCACCAAGCCGCGGATTGAGGCGCGTTCCCGGATGCGGGTGAGCACGCCGTAGCGCGCGATCCTGTTCATGCTGGACATGCACAAGTTGGCCCGGATGCTGAGGCTTTGCACGAGCGCCTGCTGTTTGCGCTCTTCCGGCGTAAACGCCACGCCGAGCATCTTCATCTGCTCCGGGCTGGTGCGGCGCAGCGAGCGTCCCGCGACGAGGATTTCTCCCTCGTCAAAGGGATCGGCGCCGAAAATTGCGCGCAGGAGTTCCGTGCGCCCCGAACCCAGCATTCCGGCGATGCCCAGGATTTCCCCCTCATGCAGCTCAAAGCTGATGCCGTGGAACTTCCCGTGGCGGCCAAGCTGCCGCACCTCAAGGACGGTCCCGGCGCCAACCTGCAAGTCCACGGGGCGCTCTTTCTGCACGACTTCGCCAAACATCAGCCGCACGATGTCTTCGGGCCGGGCCTGGCCCATCTCCAGCGTGCCGGCGTAGCGGCCGTCGCGGAGGACCATGATCTTGTCCGCCACGCGCGGCAGTTCCTGCAAGCGGTGAGTGATGTAGACGATGGCGACGCCTTGCCCCGCCAGCTTGCGCAGCAACTGGAAAAGGTTCTCGGTCTCGTGCTGCGCCAAGGCGGAAGTCGGCTCATCCAGCATCAGCACGGAGGGATTGAACGACATGGCCTTGGCGATCTCGACGATCTGCTGCTGCGCCACGCCCAGATCGCCAACCTGCCGGCGCACGTCCAGTGCCACATGCATGGAATCGAGGACCGCTTGGGCGCGGGTCCAGACCGCGGGCCAGTCCACCAGCATACCTCGCAGCGGGGACAGACAGCCAATTTCCAAACGGCCGGAAATTGGTGTCAGTCCCCGCTGCGGCCAGCGGCCGAGGAGAATGTTCTCGGCGACCGTCAGGCTGGGGACCAAGCTCAGTTCCTGGTACACGGTCGCCACGCCCTGGTGGAAGGCGTCCTGCGCGGACCGCAGGAAGATTTCACGCCCGTCCAGCAGAATGCTGCCGGACGTGGGCTGCACCGTGCCGGCGAGAATCTTGATGAGCGTGCTCTTGCCCGCGCCGTTCTTGCCCACCAGCCCGTGGATCTTGCCGCCCTCAAAGGTGACGGACACGTCGTCGAGGGCGATTGTGCCGGGATATTCCTTGCGGATGTGCTGCGTTTGGAGTGTGTGAACCTGCACGGTGCCCCCGCTTCACTCTTGAGGCGTAATCGTAATTGTGATGCACGTGGCGGCCGCGGGCTTGACCAGATTGATGCCCAGGCGCGTCGGTTTCACCGGCGCATTCTCACGGATTTCCTCGGCCTGCACGGCCCACTCCGCGCCGCCCGCGTCAATCTGCGCCTTGACCGCCGCTTTCTCATAGCGAATGAGCAGGCTCTTGTCCTCAATCTGCTCCCACGTTCCCAGCGTAATGAGCGCCGTGCCAAACGCCTGCGGGCTTTTGAATTCCACGCGGTCCGTCACCTTCAGAGAGCCGGCCTGCGCGCGCGAATACACGAATGTCCGCTCCAGCGTTTTCAGCTCAGGGACGGGATAGGCCGAACTGATGTCCAGTTGCAGCGTATCGGCCTGGTCGCTGAAATCCGTGCGCAACACCTTGGCCTGGGACTGGCGGCCTTCGTGCTGAAGCTGGCCCGCGACCAGCGGCACCGGATGGCCAAAGGAATTGAGCAACTTGCTTTCATACCTCTTGGCGCTGAAGGTCCGCGCGGTGTAGGTCTCGGCGCCGGGATCGAGGAGCACCGGCTTGTCGCCCACGACAACCACGTAAGTCCCCACGTCATTGTGATTGTGGCTTTTCGCATTGTGTCCGCCCATCAGGGCCACGCCCATGCGGCAGGGCGAGCCGGGCGCGGGGCGGCCGATGAGCAGGCCCATTTTGTCGAACCAGGTGCGGAGTGCCGCACCGTCCGCACCGCCGGCATCCGCGCCGGCCTGTATCGGTTTGGCCTCTGTCGTCCCGTTGGGGAAGGAGTAGAGCATGGCCCCGTAGAGGCTGCCCAGACCGGCGCCGGGGTCCAGCTTGTCCCAGGCGCTCAAGCCCAGCGCAAAGCGGCGATTGATGAAATACATGATTTCCGCGGCGGGCTGCGTCTTGATCGAACAGTCGGCAAAGGCGGGCGCCACGCCAGCGATAATCTGTATCCGCGCGCCGTACAGCGCGGGGGCCTTGGCCTCGGCCAGGGCCAGCAAGTCCACGCCACCCTGGGTGGCTTGCCGAATGGTCTCCGCCAGCAGCAGGTAGTGCCCGAACCCGTAGTTCCAGTAGCCCAGACCCTCGTCGCAATAGCCGTCCGCGGTGAAGCCGGAGAGGAAGTTGCGCGAGTACTTCTCCGCGGCCACGATGAACTGTGCTCGCTGCTCGCGCCCTTCCACCTGCGCCAGCGCGGCGCCCGCCACGCCCGCGAGACAGACTGCATTCCAGTTATTCGTGCCGCGCATCCACCAGTTGGTCTCGCGTTCGCCTGAGAACATGGCCCTGAACGGCTCCAACACGCGGCGCTGGATGTTCTCGCGCATCTTGCCGCGGAGAGCCGGCTTGAGTTTCTCGCCCAGGAGCCAGTCCGCCGTGGCGAACTGCCAGGCCAGGTCCGAAGAAGCCAGGTCAATGTCTATGACAGTTCCCTTGAAGTTCTGCAAGCCCCGGTCGTGGGCCGGCATGACCCAGGTGCGCTCAGCGCAGAGCGCCTCGATAAGCTCTTCGAGCCTGGGCAGGAAGCGGCCTTTGTCTTCCACGCATTCGGCCAGCACCAGGGGCGTGAACCAGCCGCGCCGCTTGAAGGCGACCCGCTCCCAGTTGACGCGCGTGCCCGTGCGCGAGAAGTCGAGGAAAAGATCATCCGGCTGTTCCGGAAGCTGTTCTGCCAGGACCTTCTCGGCGCGGGGGATCAGCTTCTTATAGGCTTCACTGGCGCAGAGGTCCCGCCAGGCCTCGCGGCCGCCGGCAGGCCGGCCCAGTCCCGCGGGGCGCTCTTGAAGCATCGCCGCCACGGTCTTGACCCGCTCGGGGTCAAGGCTTTCCTTGGCCGCGGCGGTGCCGGCCGCAATTGCAGGCAGCACGGCCAATGCGGCGATGAAAAGACTGAGAAGCAGAACGTTGGTCATTAGCAACACTCCTTGTGCGACGGTTCTTCATCTTGCGCTAACGACAACGGAATTGAAAATTGAAAATTGCAAATTTGGATTGCGCGCGTTGGCGGACAATTTGCAATTTTCAATTTTCAATTTGCAATTC
>JBEKKG010000389.1:0-6979 GCA_050010835.1 Planctomycetota bacterium | reverse complement strand
GTAAATGCGTGGCCCAGAGCGTACCGCGGGCGTCCCGCCCGCCTTCGTCCTCGCGCCCTGCCGGCCTGCCACGGGCGGGCGGGACGCCCGCGGTACATTTGCTGACATGCACCCCTGTTGGCTGGCTGCGCTTGCAATGCCCAAAGAAGATGCGAAAATCAACATGCGCATGGACGATACGGCACGGCAAGGAACAGTCAGCCGGCGCGAGTTCTCCTTTGCGGCCGGCGCCGCAGCGGCGGCACTCGCAGCCGGTCTGGCGAGGCCGGCGCCGGCTAACGCTGAAGAGGCCGAACCCAAACTTACGAAAGGGATCCCAGGGATGAAGATCGGGTTTCACACGGATGCGTTCAACAGCGCGTACTTCAGCTTCGAGGCCTGCCTCAAGTGGGCGCAGAAAAACGAGGTCCGGTACATCGAGTGCGGCTTGATTGACGGCGTGAGCTGGATTCACGGCCTGGGGTATCAGCCGCACGTGGCCATGTACGAGGACCCTATGCTGTTGCGCAAGAAGATGGACGGCTACGGCGCGCGGTTCTCGCAGGTGGATGCCGCGTATCCGCTCTCCAACAAAGACGCCCCCATGCGCGGCGTGCCCTACGTCCTGAACGCCATCCGCTGGGCCAAACTGAGCGGCTGTCCCTGCGTGGACACGACGGATGGGCTGCACAAGCCCGAGGGCCTCGACGACCCCGAAGCCCTGGACATGATGAAGCGCGAGTACGGGCAGATCATCGAGGTGGCCGAGGCGTACGAGATCATCATCAACATCGAACCGCACGGGTACTTTACCACGCGGCCGGAGATGATGGAGCAGATGCTCGGCTTCTGCGACAGCAAGTATCTGCGCATGAACCTGGACACGGGCAACACTTTCATCGCCGGGCAGGATCCCGTGGCGTTCCTCAAGAAGTTTCTCAAGAAGGTCAGCCACGTACACATTAAAGACGTGTCGGAGTCACTGGCCGCGGCCACGCGCGGCAAACAGACGGGCATCGCCGTCAGCCAGTGTGCTATCGGTGACGGCGTCAATGCCGGCAACATCCGCAAGTGTTTGGAAGTGCTGCGCGACAACGGCTATGCGGGCAACCTGAGCATGGAATGCGAAGGCCAGGGCGGGCCGATGATCGAGAAGTCGCTGGCTTGGATGAGGAAGACGCTGAAGGAATTGAACATACCTGAGGCTTGAGGCTTGGGATGCCGCACGGTGATGGCTCAGTGTCTAAGGCCTGATGCCTGAGAAAGAGCCTGGATTTCGACCGCGTCCAGTATAAATATAGGTAAGGGCGCGTGCCGCAGGGAGGGAAACTCCCAGGTCCTTACGTCGCCCTGGACGAGACAGGTGGCCGGTGGCACGAATCACACGGATGACCAGGCGGCGCTTGGGCGAAATGCTCCAGGCGGAAGGGTTGCTCACTGATGCGCAACTCCGTGCCGGGCTCGAAGAGCAGCGCAAGAGCAACCTCTTCCTGGGCGAGGCGCTGGTCAAGCTCGGCTTCGTCTCCGAAGAAGTCATCGCCCAGACGATTGTCAAGCAGTTCGGCCTGCCTTTCATCTCCGCCCAGAACTATAGTATTCCGCTGGATGTGCTGAACGTATTCCCCGAACAGATGTACTACGAGTACCAGTTCATCGCCCTGGACAAGATCGCCAAGACCATGGTTATCGTCGGCGCGGGACTGATCAACTACGACATGCTGGACGAATTGGAGCGAATGAGCGGGTGCAAGATCTGCCAGTATGTCAGCACCTGGAAGGACGTCCGCGCCACACTGGAGAAATACGCCAAGGATCTCAAGAAGGCCCAGCAGGATCTCAGTGCGCTGGGCAGCATGTTGCTGGAAAACACCCCCGAGCCGACGCCCAGGCCCTCTGCTCTGGGCGTGGCGACCACCCCCTCACCGACGACCGGGCCTTTCGCGCCCGCGAAACAGCCCGCTGCCCCAGCTCCGCCGCCCGCCCCAGTGCAACTCCCGCGGGGACTGATTGTCGCAGCCGCAAACACAACGCCGCCGCCCGGTGTTGCCGCGGGTTCGCCGCCCGCCCCTGTGCAATTGTCACCGGGACTGATCATAGCCGGGGCAAGCACAACCCCGGCTAGTGCTTCAGCGTCTCGTTCTGCGGGTCTCAGTCCCGTCACGCCTGATCCGGGCAGCAGAGCTCCCTCGGCCAGCGGCCCCAATCCTGGGCTGAAGCCCACCGGCAGCGGGATAGCGCGCCTTTCGGCTTTCGCTGTACCCCGCCCGAGCGGAAGGACGAGCAACCCTGGCGTGGCTGCTGTGGTGAGCAATGCCGGAGCCGCCGGCAGCGGCCAGCATCCGGCTATCCCGCCCCAGCAAGCGGCGACGCCGGCAGCCGGGCCGGGCGCAGTGGCCAGCCCTGCGCCTGCGGCCCCTCCTCCCCCTCCCGCCAGCACCCCTGCGGATCCGCCTCAACCTGGCCAAAAGACCGGCCTGCTAGGCTTGTTCAAGAACCCTACAAGAACCGTAAAGACGACACCAAATCCTTGAATTCTGGCCCGGGGTTAAGGACGGCCCTCCTGGCCTCCCGCCTGTTCCCTCAACTTCTGCTTCACCCGCTCGAAGTACTCCAGCCGCTTGACGATTTCCTTCTCGAAGCCCAGCGTGCCGGGCGCGTAGAACTTGTGCGCGCGCAACTCCTCCGGCAGGGCCTCCTGCGGCGCGATCTTCTCCGGCCAGTCGTGGTCGTACTGATAGCCCGTGCCGTAGTGCAGCGCCTTCATCAGGTCCGTGGGCGCATTGCGGAAGTGCAGCGGCACGGGCAGCGGCCCGGAAGCATCCACCTCGGCGCGCGCGGCCTTGATCGCCGTGTAGAGGGCGTTCGACTTGGGCGCGCAGGCCAGATAGACCGCGGCCTGGGCCAGGGCCGTGTCGCACTCCGGGTACCCGATGAATTCGACGGCCTCCTTCGCGGCCAGCGCCTGCACCAGGGCCTGCGGGTCGGCCAGGCCAATGTCCTCACTGGCCGCGCGCACCAGCCGCCGCGCGATGAAGAGCGGGTCTTCGCCCCCGGCGATCATGCGCGCGAGATAATACAACGCGGCGTCGGGGTCGGAATGGCGGATGGATTTGTGCAGGGCGCTGATGAGATTGTAGTGCTCCTCCCCCGACTGGTCGTACAGGATCGTGTTGCGCTGCAACGCTTCGCGCGCCAGTTCCGGCCCGATGACGCGCGCGCCTTGCTCGTTGGCGGGCGCGGTCAAGGAACCCAGTTCCAAAGCGTTGAGCGCGCTGCGGGCATCGCCGCCGGCGAGATTGGCCAGGGCCGCGCGGGACTCCGCCGGCAACACCACGCCCCGGCCGGCCAGTCCGCGTTCCGCGTCCTGCAGCGCGCGCTCGAGTATCAGCTCGATCTCCTGGGGCGTGAGCTGTTTCAGCACGAAGACGCGGCAGCGCGACAGGAGCGCGCTGTTCACTTCGAAGGACGGGTTCTCCGTGGTGGCGCCCAGCAGGGAGAGCGTGCCGCTTTCGACTGCGGGCAGGAGCGCATCCTGCTGAGCGCGGTTGAAGCGGTGGATCTCATCCACGAACAGGACCGTGCGCCGGCGTTCGAAGGTCAGGCGTTCGCGCGCGGCCGCAATGGCCTCGCGCGCCTCTTTTACACCGCTGGTGACGGCGGAGAACATCTCGAAATGCGCGTCGGCGGCCCGGGCCAGCAGGAAGGCCAGCGTCGTCTTGCCGGTCCCTGGCGGTCCCCAGAGGATCAGCGACGGCAGGGGGCGGGAAAGGAGCGCCGGCTCGCCGCCCGGGCCGGCCCCTGTTCTGCGCTGCGCTTCCTCGAATAGCCGGCGCAGGATCTTGCCGGGGCCAAGGATTTCGCTTTGCCCGACGAACTCGTCCAGCGTCCGCGGCCTCATGCGGTCGGCCAGTGGCGCGCCCTGCTTGCGGACGGTCTCCGCCGCGGCTACGAACAACTCCGCGGATGTTTGCGCCGTGCTCATAAGGACAGCCATTTAACCACGGAGGGGCCGGGTGACAAGTGACGGGTGACACGTGTCACATTCAGGGTCAGTTGATCCCCTCCACAAAGCCTGTATCTACTAATCCATGAAAGTGCTGGGCATAGAGACCACTTGCGATGAGACCGGCGCGGCCGTCGTCGAGGACGGCAGCCGCATTCTCTCCAGTGTGGTGGCCAGCCAATTCGATCTGCACCGGCCTTTCGGCGGCGTGGTGCCTGAACTGGCTGCGCGGGCGCACGCCGAGCGGGTTACGGCGGTCATTGATGAGGCGTTCACCCTCGCGGGCTGTTCGGCCAACGAAATAACTGCCGTCTGCGTGGCTAACCGGCCCGGGCTGGTCGGCGCGCTGCTGGTGGGGATAGCGGCGGCCAAGGCGCTGTGCATCGCCTGGGACAAGCCGCTGTTGGGAATGGACCATATCCACGGCCACATCTATGCGGCACGGCTGGCGGGCTTTGAAGCTTACCCGCAGGTGGCGCTGATAGTTTCAGGCGGCCACACGTGCCTGTACCGTGTGGACGGGCCGCTGGAACTGCACGTGCTGGGGCAGACCTGCGACGACGCCGCGGGCGAAGCGTTCGACAAGGTTGCGAAGATGCTGGAGCTGGGCTTCCCCGGCGGGCCGGCGCTGGCCCAGGCCGCGCAGGGCGTGCCACTGGAAAGACGCGGGCTGTTTCGGGAGGCAGTCAAGAACCAACTCAGAGCACCCCTCGCCCTGCCCTCTCCCGCAAGGGGAGAGGGGAAAGAGGACAGCTCGCTCGATTTCAGTTTTTCCGGGCTGAAGACCGCGGTCTACTATTATCTGCGCGGGACGACCAAAGGCCGCGGGCCGCTGCGGGAGCTCACGGGGCAAGAGCGGGCCGAGGTGGCGGCGAGCTTCCAGGAAACGGCGTGCGAGATCATGGCCGGCAAGAGTCTGGCTGCGTGCAGACGCGAGGGCGTGAGTGCCCTGGTGATCGGCGGCGGCGTGGCCTGCAACCAGCGTTTGCGCGAGCTGCTCAAAGAATGCGCGGCGCGCGAACTCCCCGGCCTAAAGGTCTTCTGCCCGCCGCCGCAGCTTTGCGCCGACAACGCGGCCATGAGCGCAGGCTTGGCATATCACAGGCTCTTGCGCGGAGAACGGGACGATTGGGACATGGAGGCGGACCCGACGCCACGAAGGGCGTAACAGAATTGAAAACTGACCATTGTTTGCCTACCTCGTTTTCTTCCCTTGCCCTCGTACTTCTATGACCTCAATGCTATGGAAGATGGTAGGGCTGCTGCACCCCAGTCCCAAGATCGTCGTGTCACGCATGTCCCAGTAAGCCGCATTACTCATGTCCGAGTAATCCGTCTTCCACTGAGTGACGCACTTGCCATCCACCAGTGCCTTGATGCCGTCCTTGCGGACTTGAACGCAGGAAGTATAACGCCGTCCCGCGACCATACTGGTTTTCACCGCTGTCTTGTTCACATTCCACTTAGTGCCGGCGATCAATTCAAAACCCATGACTACGCTCGCCGGGGTCGCTCCCCAGATCGCCCACGTAAAGGACTTCCCCGACTTTGAAAGCACCTGCACCATTTCCACCGCTCGGACCGGCGTGAAAACAATGCGGAAATCGTACTCCTCGGGCGGGCGGTAGGGGATTTCGACGCGGGAGACTACCACTGGACCCGACACCAGTGCTCCCGACTCAATTTTCCATGTTCCGGCGACCGTGTCCTTAACCGGGTCAATCAAGGGCAGCAGATTGAGGGTCCGGCGCGGCGGCAGAGCGCTTTCGAGCCGCTTCTGGACTTTTAACTGCACCGCTCCGGTCAGGCCTGGCAGCGAACTCTCCCAGTACATGCAGGCCCGCTCCAGCAAATGCGTCCTGGCCATGCCCGTCTGCTTCTCCGCCATGTCCGCCCAGGAATCGCCCAACGCCGCCTGTTCAGCGGGGTTGTCAGGTTTGGCGAGGTCCTTGGCCGCCAGGACCTTCAAGGGCTCGTCGCCGCCCTTTGCCAGCAGCGGCACGCCCTTTTCCCAGTCACCCTTTGCAAAGCAAAGGAACTTGCCCAGGCTCAGGTTCGCGTTGGGATCGTCGGGCTTCTCCGCAAGCGTTTCCTTGGCGCCTTTGGCCTTGGCGAACTCGCTTTGCAGGGCCCGCGCTTCTCGCGCCAATTCCTGGCTCTGCGTCACGAGCGCCCTGTCTTGCGCGCGCAGCGCGGCGGCCTCGGCCGAGGCGGTGGCGCGCATGGCGGCATCGTAATTGTCTTCGGCCATAGCTTCGCCAACGAGCGCCGTGCAGAGCGCGGCCAGCGCCCTGTGCGCTTCGGGCGTCGCCGCGGCGCCGGCGCCCCTGGTGAGCGCTTCGAGCTTGAGCGCCACAGCGTCAACCTTGTAGGACTTGGCCATTTCCGTGATGACCTTCACGGCGGTTGCGGCTTCGCCGGCCTGGGCCGCCTGGGCGGCGGCTTCCCGCAAGAGCGCGTAGCGGGTGATCGGATCGTCTTTGGTCTCGACTCCGGCCTGGAGCAACTTCTGGGCGAACTCCGCCTTATCCACGGTCTTGGCCTTGGCAAACTCGGCCTTGAAAAGGTCTTTTATCGTCTTCTCGGCTTCCTTGAGCAACCCCTCCGGCGGCACCGGCAGGCGCGTATCCTCTCCTTGCGCAAGTGCGCAGGCGAAAAGCGCGCCGGCCAGGACGAACAGCGCCGGCAATGGCGGTGTGGGCAACGATGAGGGCAGGTTGTGCAGGCGAGTCATGCGAAAGTTCCCGGCTCCGATTAGAAGGCAGCTTCCGGGCAGGTCAAGCCGATTTACCCCACATCCACCAGCCGCAACCGTCCGCCGAGGACTTCCTGAACCCGCGCGGCCAATCCCGCGTGCTCGGGCCGCGTCAACGCAGGGTCCTCCGCGACCAGGGCGAACGCGGCCCGCCGGGCCTCGGCGAGAATCTCCGTGTCGCGCAGCAAGTCGGCGATCTTCAGTTCCGGCAGCCCCGACTGCTGCGTGCCGAAGAACTGGCC
>JBEKKG010000388.1:0-7007 GCA_050010835.1 Planctomycetota bacterium | reverse complement strand
GCGGCGCGTGACATTTCGGAATTCTCGGCCAGGCACCCGTACTTCCGCGAGAAGAACGGCCCGCTGGCCGCCACGCCGGAGTTCTTCCACGACGTGGCCGCCAAAAAACTTTTCCAGAACAAGCTGACCTACCTGGCCGCGCGCTACAGCGCTTTCAGAGCGCTGTTGTCCTGGGAACTGCTGGACAGGCTTGACGAATGCTGGCCTGCCCTGCGGCAGGACCCCGCTGATCCGCGGCTCAAGCCCGGCGAAGCAGACCTGGCGCGGCGCGCACGCAGGGATGTGCAGGAGTGGGCCGAGCAGATGGCCCTGCATGTCCGGGGCATGGACGGGCACGAACATCCCGTGGGCGTGGCGACGACTCTGGGCCTGAACAACCCGTGGGCGGACCTGGAGCGCGCTGAACATGTGGATTGGCGGATGGCCTGGGAATCACTCTTGGCCGGCGGAACGCCGGCACCACAATGCCGCGATGAAGCCGCGGCACTGCGTTCCTGGGCCGCGGCCGTGCGGCAGCCTGGCCGCGCGCCCAAGCCCTTCATGGTGTCGTTCACTGGGAGCGCCGGCGTCCCGCCGGCAGCCCTGCCCACCGATGGCCGGCGAGACGCCGGCGCTCCAAGCCTCGAGACCCTGGCCCACAACTCGCTCTTCGCCAGCCTCGCCGGCGGATTGGCCGGCGCGCCTTGCACGCTCTGGGTTCCAGGCCGCGAAGCGCTCTGGGACAGCTTCACCGCCGCCTCCGTCTTTGCTTCAGCTCTGGCCGCGGCCGCCGAAGCGGAAGGCAAGGACGAACTGCGTTCGCTGGAAGAGAACCTCGAAGCGCCTGACAAAGTCCCTTTGCGTCTCCTGGGCCGCGCCGGCAGTTCCGGGATGGCCGTGTGGATTCAGGACAAGCGTTCGCTCTGTTCCTCGAGCCAGGCCTGCAGCGAGATCAAAGACGTCGAATTGCGCCTGCCCGGCCTGGCCGAAGGGGAATATCGCCTGGCCTGGTTGGATACGTGGACGGGCCGCATCATCAGTGTTGAGACCCGCAAGGCCCCCGCCAAGCGTGTGGAAAAGCCTCTGGAAGCGACGGTCCTGCGCGTGCCCGCGTTCAAGAGGGACATTGGGCTGCTGATTACAGGCTTTAGGCATTAGGCTTTAGGCATTAGGGTTACGGTCGGCGTTGCGCCAACGACTGTGTCTCATGCGTCGCGTCCGCGGGCGATTTTCATTTTTCGATTTTCAATTTTCAATTTTCAATTTTCAATTGTAATGTGCCCCCATGCTGCGGACCTCGTGCATCGGCCTCTTTTGCGTCTTGTGGCTGGCTGCCTGCGGCAACGCGCCGCCGCAACCGGAGAAGCGCATCACGCCCCCGCGCGCAGCGGAAACGAAACCCGCGGCCCCTGACGCCAACGCAGCCCAGCCCGTCTTGCCCGCTATCAAGCCAGGACCTGCCGCCAAGGACACGAAAGAAAACGTCGCGGCCTGGGCCTCACGCAACGAGGCGCTCTGGGACAAGAAGGCCAAAGGGCGGTATGACAGCGACTACCCCGACGGGACGATCAAGCACACCGCGCGCATGGGCGTGAGCGGCTGGCCGGAGTTGGCCCACGAAGACTTCGTCATCCCGGCCGGTGCTAAAGCCGAGAGGCGCTGGGACTACAGCGCCGTGCCGCTTCCCGGCGGCGCGACGCTCATGGGCAATTCCCTGGGCTGCACGGGCGGAAACAAGGACTACGAGCCGTGGAGTTTTCTGCACGTCAATGGCCGCGCTCCGGGCGGGAAGAAGACCGAGGACCTGCTCAAGCCGGCGTTCTGCGTTGCGGCCAACACGTCCAAGGGCGAAGGCTGGGCCTCGGCCGAGTTGATGTTCGAGCGGCCCATGAGCGCCGAATGCCTGATGAAGTTCTCTCTGCGCATCAAGCGCGTGGCGGGCGACCCGGCGCTGTACTTGCTCATCTCCTGCGACGCCGCGGGCGGCACACTGGAGAACGTCAGCCTCTCCGGCTTCCCCAATACCACGCACCCGATCTTCTACGGCCTGTGCCCGCAGTGGCCCGCGCACGCGCCGTTCCTCGAACGCCAGCGCTGGATCTGGCTCGCGGGGCGCGACTGGAACATGCACGACAACAAAGAGAAGCATGAGGCTGAGCTTGCTGCCGGCGACCCGGGCGGCGTCTTCTGGTACAACCGTGAGAACAGCGAGACCGGCGGGATGACCACCGTCTTCCTGCCGGAGGAAGTCAGCAAGACCAGCGCCGCGGGCACGTATGGCGTCGGGGTGAACCTGGGGTTGAAGGGCACTGCGCTGCGGCTGGCGCTGAGCACGTGGTCCGATTGGCGCGGCTGGGAAGCAGTGCGGGAGCAGTTCATCAGGGAATTGCCGGAGCGCGTGAAGCGGCTGCGCGAAATGTCCTTTACTTGGCCCATTGACGACGCCCTGCCGGCTGCGCTGCGGAAACAAGCGGAGACGCTGGCCGCCGCGGAATTTCTCCCGCCTGAGGGTCGCGCGCAACTGCGCCAAGTGCTGTCCCAATACCACGCCGCCCTCGACGCGCTGCACGCTCAGCCCATTCCCGCGGCGGGAGGCGGCCAGGGTGAGGCACGCTTTGCGAAGGAACGCGCCGTGCTCGGCCTGGCAGCGAAAGTCGAGGATGCGGTGAAACCGCTCTTGAAACAATGGGTGGACAAAGGCGGGGGAGCCACCGGCGCGCCCGCCGGTGGAAAGTAGCCCGCAGTGGTGCCACTGAGGCAATGGAATAAGTGGAAACCTCTGGAGGTAGATAATGGAAAAGGAAGAGATCCTTGAACGAGTGTCTCAGGAGGTCTCAGTCTTTCTTACATCTCTGAGATGCGCTGATGGCATGAAGGTGGAGCAGTTTGAGCAGCTTTGCTCTGTGCTAAAACAAGCCGACGCCGCCTTCAAGAGCTCTGAAGTTGTTCCTAAGCGTCTGGCATATTACCTTATCGAATTGAGTTGTCAGATGTGGTTATGTGCTGATCCATATCGAGGCGAGGAACGCACGGTAATTGACAAAGCCATAGTGGCTCTCGACGAGCTTGTCCTCAATATCTTGGCGTTTGATGATGCAGGCGAGAGTTCTGAAGGTTTACAGCGATCTCAGACACCGGCTGGTGGCACTCGCAGCGTGAAAGAGGCACGATGATAGCTTGTCCCTGTTTCAGTGGCCGGCCGGGAATTGGAGGAACCTCTTGCCCCGCAGGCCAGCGCCGGGTAGCATGCCAGCGAAGTTACAGGGGTACCTAACATGGGCAACCAACGGATGTCAGATGAGGAAGTCAAGCGGCTGCGGGCGGCAGGCATCCCCGTGCCGGAAACCCTGGACGATATGCGCAAGTTGCTTGAGGAAGGCGAGCGCAGCGGACCCGCTATTCCGGCGGAGGAGGCCTTTCGGAAGATTCGCAGGCAACTAAGAGCCAGACTAAGAGCGCGGCAACATGCTTAGGTACAAGGTTGCCATCAAGCCCCGGGCCTGGGAAGATATTCGCGAGATCGCCTATCATATATGTGAGCAGAGCGGAGATGACGATGTTGGGACCTTGTGGCTGGAATCCATCCAAGAGCACATTGCGAAACTCGATGTTTTCCCCAATAGCTATTCGCGCTACGAGATTTCGCCCTATCGCAAGATCCATCACGGCCGTTACCTGATTCTCTACCGGGTAGACGACGAGGCGCTGGAGGTAACGGTTTGCCGCGTGGTGGCAGGGGAGCGGTTGGCCGAAAACATTGGCCCCGTTGAAATCTGAATCTTCGGGTTGCTTTGCGGCTGGTGACATTGACCGCATGAAAGCGGCTCGATGATAGCTTGTCCCTGTTTCAGTGGCCATTGCCGCTTGCTTACGCGCGCGGCTCGGATACTTAACAACCTGTTTGGAGGATTGACAATGCGCTGGCTCGCTGCCCTGTCCGTGGCCGTTCTCGCCCTTTCCGCGCGCGCTGAGGATTGGGCCGCTCAGGAATACACGATGGACGCCGGCGACCTGGACACGCCCACCACGCGCTGGCTCGGCGACAAGTACGCGCGCGGGCCTTTGGCCGTGCTGGTTTTTCAGAGCGAGCACATCCACGAACAGGACTGCCGCCAGCCGATGGAACTCAAGCGCGCGTTCGGTTTCGACGTGGAGTACGTGCACGCGCCGTACGGCGGCGACCTGAAGCCGGATGATGAGCAGGCCCGCAAGCTCCTCGACGCCCGCAAGTGGGACGTCATCGTCTTCTGGGGCACGGAAAGCTGGCACAACGACTACGGCCGCTGCAGCGACGACGTGAAGTTTCGCATCCTGACGCAGGTCTCCGAAGGCGCGGGGCTGCTCTTCACCAACACGCCGCCGCCCGAGGTCTGCCGCAAGGACAGGAAGGTCGAAGCGCCCGTCAGCGCGCTGCTGGGCGGCATCGGCCTGACCGGCCGCAGCGCGCGCGACGCGGCCTACTGGGGCCGCTGGCAGAGCAAGAAGCCGCCGGCCTCGGAACAGGAACTGCGCGCGCGGTTCTTCAGCGCTTGGCGCGTGGGCCAAGGGCTGGTCCTCGGTTTTCCAGCCTCGCCGAATCCCGGCATCGCCGTGAAACAGGACGGGCAGTGGACCTGGAGCGAAGCGCTGTGGCCCACCCTTGAGAACCGCACCGACCACGAATACATGCTCGCCGAGGTCGCTCGCGCGATCCTCGTCGCGGCAGGCAAAGCGCCGGAGGTCGAGTTCGCCGAGGAGCCTCCGGCGCTCTGGAAACTGGAACTGGGGAAAACGAAAGGCGCGGCAGCGAAGTGGGCGCTGAATGTCCTTGGCGGGAAACGCAACCTCAGCGTCTCCTGGCGCTTGCGAGCCCTCACCGGCTCCGTGCTCGATGCCGGCAAGCAGGATTTCCCGCAGGCCAGCGGGAAGATCGAGTGCCCCGTGACGCTGCCTGCCCTGGCCGCGGGGCGCTACTGCCTCGACCTCTTCGTGGACAGCGCGCGCGGGCGGGAGACCTTCGGCTACACGGGCATCGAAGTGCCCGCGCCCTTCGCCGTGACAATTGCCACAGAGAAGCCCGCCGTGGAACCGGGGGCGGCGATCAAGGGAACTGTGAGTGTGGCGCCTGGGAGCGCCGGCGTCCCGCCGGCCGGGCAACCCGATGCGGTCGTCGTTACGCTGGTGGATTCCGAATGGCGCACTGTTGAGCGCAAGGAACTGAAGCCGGCGCTGGGAGAAAAGGCGGCGTTCGAATTCGCCACCGACCCTGAGTACCCTGTGCGCATGTATGTGCAGGCGGACGCCCTCAGCGGCGGATGGCGCGCCGGCACCGCCTCCGCCGCGGTGAACCTGCTGCAGCGGCGGCACGGCAAGTTCAACGTCGTCTTGTGGGGCGACGTGTGGGGTCCATACTCGCACTGGGCCAAGCGCAAGCTGTGGCGCACCGGCGTCACTTCATCTATGGGCAACGCGCCCGAAGAGGCCAACCTGAGCCGCACGCCGTTCATCGCCGCCTGGGGCCAATGGCAGGGCGAACTGAACGGGAAAAAGTTTGTCTTCGATCAGGGTGCGACGCAGCCCAAACCCGATCCGCTGACCGGCGTGCCGACCATGCAGCCCTGCTGCTGGAACGACGCGCCGAACTTCGAGAAGATGCTCGCCTTCCAGGACAAGCACTGGCAGGCCGGCCTGGAAAGCCCCGTCTTCGTCTACAACATGTACGACGAAGGCCCGCATTCCGGCTGCTGCCTGGCGCCGACTTGCCTCGCCGCCTACCGCGAATGGCTCAAGGAACAGTACGGCGGAAAGCTCGAAGCGCTGAACGAAGAATGGCAGAGCCAGTACAAGGCCTGGGACGAGGTGAACGTCCTGGAGCCAAACGACGTCTACGAGACCAAGGCGCGCGACAAGGGCAACTTCCCGCGCTGGTCCGACCGCAAACATTTCGCGGAAGCGAACTTCTGCCGCACGATCCTCCGCGGGCAGCTCCGGCGCGCCCGCGCCGTGGATGCGCAGGCGCGCGTGGGCTTCGAGGGCTCCGGCGAGTTCGGCATGGATTTCGACGAACTGCTCTCACCGGAGAATACCGGCTTCTGGTGCCCCTACGACGGCCTCACCACGGAAATGGTCCGCAGCCTGAAGCCGCCGGGCTACATCCATGCGTTCTGGATCGGCTACAGCAAGGACGCTGATTCGCTGACCGGCGCGGCGTGGCGCATGGTGATCAAGGGCGCGCCGTCAATCTGGTGGTGGATGCTGAAAGGCCGCGGCGAGTTCCACGGCTGGCTGGCGCCCAACAACATGCCCTATCCCGAGAACCAGAAACTTCTCGACGACTGCGTCCTGCCGCTGCGGCGCGGCCTCGGCGATCTGCTCATTCACCTCGACATGCCGCACGACGGCATCGCCCTGTACTACGCGCCCGCCGCGGCGCACGCCGGCGAACTGGGCGACAGCGCGGCCTTCAACTCCGTCACGGGCGCGCATGAAAATTTCATCCGGCTGATCGAGGACTGCGGCTTCCAATGGGTCTACACGACCAAGAAGCGCGTCCTGGCCGGCGATCTGGAGAAACGCGGCATCCGGCTGCTCGTCCTGCCGTTCCATCAGGCCCTCGGGCAGGATGAGGCCGAAACGCTGGCGAAGTTCGCGGCCGCGGGCGGCACCGTGCTCGCTGACTTGCGGCCCGGGGTCTATTCCGGCCACTGCCGCGCCTTGGAGCATGGTCCGGCGGAGAAGCTCTTCGGCATCGAACGCACGGGCAAGGGCAAGGCGCTGAAGATCGAGGGCCAGGCGAGCGTGAAGTTCAAGGAAGCCACGGTCCCGATCGCGCTCCGCAACAACCGCTGTGACGCGGAAATCAAAGCCGCAGGCGCCGTCGCCGGCGGCAGCCTGGACGGACAGCCTGTGTTCCTGACGAACACTCTGGGCAAGGGACAGGCAGTGCTCCTGAACTTCCACGTCACGCAGTACATTGGCGAGCGCGAGATGAAGAAGGGCCAGGCCCAGCGCGAGTTCTTCCAGGCCTTCACCTCCGCGCTGGGACTCAA
>JBEKKG010000387.1:0-7010 GCA_050010835.1 Planctomycetota bacterium | reverse complement strand
CGGCCAACGCTGCACCTCGAAGGTCGAGGTGCGCCGCGGCAGTCTGCGCGTGCTGGTGAATGGCGAGGAGTACCTGAGCTGGACGGTTGATTTCAAGCGCTTAAGCTTGGAGGCCATATTCAAGCTTCGCGACGACAACCATATCGGCGTCGGCTCCGTTATCCGCGGCGTTGTGTTTCACCGCATCGAAGTGCGCGAAGTTTCCGGCAAAGGCACGTTTGCCCGCCCCGAGGACCCCGCCGCGAAGGAGGCGGAGAAGAAGCGCAGCGGCGCTGCGGCTGCGCCGCCGGCGGTTCCACCTGAAACCGCAAACCAGAAACCGGAAACCCCTCCCGCCCCGCCGCCCGCCCAGGCCGCTCAGACAACCGGCGGCCGCGAATTGTCCCAGCGTGTCTTCGGCCAGCTCGCCCAAAAAGGCGCGGATGTGCCGGCCAAGCTCAACGCCGCGCGGGAACTGCTGAAGGGCACGGCCCTCCCGGAGACGCAGGCGCTGGCGGCGCTTGTGGACAAGGCGGCGGCGCTGCACGCCAAGGCGCTGCAAAACTTGGCCGCCACGCCGCCCACGGAACCGGTGCAGATCGAAAAGATGCAACTGACCGGCGCTGTTGCGCGCATCGCCGGCGGCAAGGCCTACATCAAGTCACAGGGCATGGAGATGCCCGTGGACGTGGCGCTCATGCCGTCGTCTGTTTTCCTGAACGCACTTGGCGCGGACAGCACACCGGATGGTCTCGCCGACAGGGCTGCCTATCAACTCGCGCTCGGCGATGCCGGTGTTGCGCGCAGCCTTCTCAATCGTCTGGAGAAGGGCAAGAGACCCGCTTGGGCAGACCTTCTCGAGCAGTACAGTAACGTTGCGGATGCTCCTGTTGTCGCGGCTGGCGCTTTACAGGCGCCGGCCAAACGCACCGAAACGGCAAAAGTCCTTATCCTCACCGGCATGGATCTCCCCGTCCATAAATGGCGGGAGACCGCGCCCGTGGTTGCTCAATTGCTGCGCAGGGATAGCCGCATGGTTGTGGAGGTATCGGAGAATCTGGAGGTACTTTCCTTACCAGGCATCAATGAGCGGAATGCCATCGTCCTGCATTTTTCCAGTCTTGGGCATGCCGACCCGAGTTTTAAGGCTCGTGCCGGCTTGCAGTCATTCCTGCAACTTGGGAGAGGTGTCGTCTTGCTCCATTCTGCTTGTGCCGCATACAGTGACTGGCCGGAATTCCCTGCCCTGGCCGGAATAGCCTGGAAGTCAAAGGTCAGCAGCACCGAAACTTACGGTGCGCTTCAGGTCCGAATTGCAGAACAGAAGAACCCTATTACAGACGGGCTGCGCTCGTTCGAGACAACCGACGAACTGTACAAAGGGCTTCTCCGCGCCCCGTCTATCACAGTGTTGGCGGCAGGTGTCAGTAAAATGGATGGCAAGGAATACCCCGTGGCCATCGCCCACGAATATGCGAAGGGACGCGTTTTCAACTGCGTTCTCGGCCACGATGTGGCGGCGTTCTGCAACGAAGACACAGCGGAGTTGATCCGCCGCGGTACGGCCTGGGCGGCGGGATTGACGCCGGTCAATACGCCCCGGACAGAGGCGCCAGCACTGCCGGCAGCGTCCCCTCAGAAGCCTGAACCCGCGGCGCTTCCTAAGGAGACAACGCTCGACCTCGGCGGCGGGGTGAAGATGGAGATGGTGCTGGTGCCGGCGGGCGAGTTTATGATGGGGTCGGACAACGAAGGCGGCGACGCAACAGAAAAGCCCGTCCACAAGGTTAAGATCAGCAAGCCGTTGTACATGGGCAAGTATCATGTGACGCAGGAGCAGTTCGAGGCGCTCATGGGAAACAATCCCAGCAAGTTCATAGGCCCGAAGAACCCGGTCGAGACAGTTTCGTGGGACGACGCGCAAGAGTTCTGTAAGAAGTTGAGCGCAAAGACTGGCAAGAGGATTCAGTTGCCGACCGAAGCGCAGTGGGAATACGCCTGCCGGGCGGGCACGACAACGCGGTACAATACGGGCGACAGGGATTCTGACCTGGAGCAGGCGGGGTGGTTCAGGAATAACTCCGGCATGCACACGAATGCCTGTGGGCAGAAGAATCCGAACGCTTGGCGCCTGTACGACATGCACGGGAACGTGTGGCAGTGGTGCCAGGATTGGTACAATGACAAATACTACGTTAATTCGCCGCCAGTTGACCCGAAAGCGCCGGCCAAGGGAGGAATGCGTGTACTGCGCGGCGGTAGCTGGCATAATGACCCAGACTATTGCCGCGCGGCCCACCGCAGTTGGGACGACCCTGGCCACCGGAGCTCTAGTAACGGGTTCCGGTGTGCGCTGGACTTTTAACCCTCGTGGAAATCGGGGGACACAATACTGATTTGAGAAGAAAACGCCCCAGAGAGGGTACAGAGAACATGGCTAAGACAACAACAAAGCGGCGCACAGGCACCGCACTCCACATGCGATACTTTCCCCTTTCGGCTTTGGCAATTCTGCTGGCCGGCGCGGCCCTGGCGGCGAGCGGCGATCCGCAGCTCAAGACGGACCATCCCTGGTATCCGGGCGAACTGGCGTGCTCGACGTTTGAGCGGCTCTTCAAGACGCAAGCGGAACTCTACACGCGCGTCACGGGACGGCCCGCCGAGACGGACGAGGACAAGGCCCTGGCCGCGTGGTACTGGCGCAACCTGCACTACGCTCACGCCGAGGAGGGCGCCGGTGACCTGTGGGGCAAAGGCTTCGGCAAGGGCGGCGATCAGGGCGGCGACGGCTGGACGCGGGAGTACTGGACCGGGCTGTTCGCTCACGGCTTCGGCATCTGCGGCACCACTCATTCGCAGTGGACGGCGGAAATGGAGAGGCTGCTGGGACACTGCCGCGCGCGCGTGGCCGGCGTAGGCGGGCACAACAGCTTCGAGGTGTACCTGGCCGGCGGGCCGTACAAAGACGGGCAATGG
Organism: Planctomycetota bacterium; assembly: GCA_050010835.1. Taxonomy (GTDB): domain Bacteria; phylum Planctomycetota; class SZUA-567; order H5-PLA8; family H5-PLA8; genus JAPLOD01. The sequence continues at coordinate 4,055 of JBEKKG010000387.1, read as the reverse complement.
GCCCTGCTGGACCACGACATTTGCACGGTCATCTTCAGCACGGACGGCAGCCGGCTGCTTTCCATTCCCGAGGTCAAAGCGGATTTGAACACGCTCAAGAACCCGGCCTTCAAGCCGGAACGGCAGCGCGGCTGGCGCGTCGCGGGTCTGGCCGATTCGGACGCCGCAGTCTACAGTTCTTACGGCGTGGCGGAGTACCTCGGCGGCTACAGCGCCGCGCCGCCGATTGTGCAGTTGCGCGCGGGGGAGTCCGTGCGCCGCTGGCTCAAGCCCGGCCTGGAGGATGGCAAGACGTTCGTTTTCTGGGGGTTGAACTACAAGGCCGGCGGCGTGCCGGGACCTGAGCGCAGCCGCACCTGGATCAACCAGCCGGAGAAAATGTACGGTTCCACGAAAGGCACCGGGTGGGTCCCGGGGCAGGTGCGCTTCGGCAATGCGGTCTACACTTACACGCCGGATTTCAAGGACGGGTCGTATAAGGAGGGGGCCATTGAGGACGCCGCGGACAAGGTGGCATTCGAGTTCTACACGCCCTACGTGATTGGCTGCACGCCGCCCAATGCGAAGCCGTGGGGCGTCTATGACGCGGGCGGCAAGAACGGCCTGGTGCTGCACGGCAAAATGACTTGTCCCGTGCAGATTTCCGTGGACCAGGGCAAGACCTGGCTGGACGGCGGGGCTTGCAGCGACGGGCTGGACTTGACGGACCTGGTGAAAGGGCGCCAGCAATACTGGATTCGTTTCGGCGCGGGCGCTCAGTCTCTGGCCGACAGCGGGCTTTCCCTGCGCACTGTCTGCCAGGCGAACATGGCCGTCATGCCGCGGCTCCACGACGGGGCGAACAAGATTACGTTCTTGGCGTCCGGACTGGGGGTGCTCTCCGCCGGCCCCAACAAGAGCCAGGCCGCAGCCCACCTGGTTGGCGGCAAGTTCGGCTCGGACACGGTCACGCTGGAGCTGGCCACGCCGCGCAAGGAGAAGGCCGTGCGCCTGTATGCGGCGGCCTGGGTGGCGTCAGGCAGCCCGCCGCAGCAGTGCAAGTATCAGATCGAGTATTCCGTGGATGGCGAGAAGAGCTGGCAGTCCGTGGTGAAAGACTGGGACGTGTTGCGGCATCCGCCGGAGCCGCCGGACTTCTGGAGCCAGTCCATGTGCTGGGGGGACGCCGCACTGGAGGATTGCGCGGGACCTGTGCGCGTGCGCTTCCGCAACGATGGCGGGCGCGCGTACCTGAAGGCAGAGGCACACCTCGTGTACAAGGTCCAGCAGAGCGGCCCAACTGAGGCGGCGTTTGGGTGGAAAGAAGAAGATGGCCCGGTGAAGACGGCGAGCCACGTTTTTGCCGCTGAGGCGGGGAAAGAGGACAGCACGTGGGTAGTGGAGGCCGGGCCGAAGGTCGAGACCCTGTGGGCGGAGTTCACCGCGAAGTAATGCGGGCGTCTGTATAAATCGTCAATGACGTTTCTTTAGTACAATTTTTCATTGGTAAAATCCATTTTTTTCTAGTTTTTATCTTGACATAGTACTTGATGTATTTAGAAATATACTCCGTTCTTTCCCAGTGGAGGGTTGAGGACACGAGGGGTGGTGGAGCGTGCTCTTTTCAACCTTGGACTCCCGGTCACCGCGAGCCCAGGACCATTGAGCACGAGGAGGAGGGTTTCCCATGCCGCACAAGAGCTCTGGGCGTCGGGCAAGGACGAGTCTCGACGGAACTGCCAACAAAGGGAAGAAGGGGCGCATTACCGCCGCGCTTTACAAGAGCGCACACCGGCTCGGAGCCAGAGCGCAGGTCTCTGTACTCCAGGCCTTTCACCGGCCCGCCGGCGCCACTGGCAACGCTAAGGGCCAGGAAACGCCCCAGCAGGCGGAGAGCCGGCACGCGAAGCAGTTGAAGCGCCAACACGAAGACAAACTCTGGAAGACCTATTCCAGGAACCGCACCACCGAGTCGCGCAATGCCCTGTGGGTCCACTACTTGCCGTTGGTGCGCTACATCGCAGAGCGCGTGAAGGCCAGGCTGCCGGAGTGCGTGGAGTTCGCGGACCTGGTGAGCGCCGGCTCTTGCGGTTTGCAGGACGCCATCGCCAAGTTCGATCCCCAACTCGGGATCCGCTTCCAAACCTATTGCCTGACCCGCATCCGTGGCGCGATCCTGGATTACGTCCGCGATATGGACTGGATCCCGCGTATAATCCGCAACAAGGCCCACCAGTTTGAGAAGGTCAAGGGCGAGTTGGCCGCCAGACTGCGCCGCGATCCGACCGACGAAGAAATCGCCCGCAAACTGGGCATCAGCTCCCAGGACTTCCAGGAACTGCAGAAGGAACTGGATGTCAAGTCGGTGATTCCCGTCGGCATCTACAACAAGAACAACTTCGACGGCCGGGAAGTGCGCATGGATATGTTCGAGGCCCCTGGAACCATTGACCCGACCCACAAATTGCAGGAGGAGGAGGTCCGCAGGATCGCTCTGCATGCGCTGCCCAAGCCCGAGCGCACTGTGATCGAAAATTATTACTTCCGCGGCCGCAGCATGAGGCAGATCGGGGAGCAGTTGGGACTGAGCGAATCGCGCATCTGCCAGATCCATGCCGGCGTGCTGGCGATCCTGCGCAAGAGGCTGCCCGCCTACCGCGACTCCTGCTTCATAGACTGAACCGCAAATACAGAATTGATTCCCTCGTAAGAAACCCTCCCCCTACCCCCTCCCGCAAGGGGAGGGGGGAGTTCGTGTTCCCCCTCCCCTTGCGGGAGGGGGCAGGGGGAGGGCAAATTTGCAATCTCGTAACCGTTCAGTCCCCGAGCCGCGACCGTGAGGGAGCGGTTCCATAGTTCCCATTCTTTCCCATTCTTCCCATAGCAGACAGCGGAGCGCTCCCTGTGACCGCTTGCTTACGCGCGCCGCTCGGAGACTGAACGGTTGCGAAAATCGAAAATCGAAAATGGTTTCCCGGCGCGGAAGGAGTATGCTGGGGCCTTGGGCGGGCCGGAGGAAGCGTCAGCTTGGGTTATTCACCACAGAGGGCACACGTCTTGCAGGCCTTGGTGCTCGTGCTGGCGCCCCTGGCGCACGGCGGGGAGGCGGCGTCAAAGGACGGCCCCGCGAAGCTCGATCCCGAGGCGCGGCACAACGAGTATGCGGCGCTGCAGAAGGAGATGGAAGCGGCCAGGCCCGCCAACGACGCCACCCAGGAGGAAGTCCTCGCTTACGTCGAGCTGGCCTCGGAAAAGTACGGCAAGTTCGCGCGGGAGAATCCACAGACGGCCGAGGGCTTTGAGGCCGCGTCCAGCCTGGCGATGCTGCTCGCCCAGAGCGGGCACAAGGACGCGCTTAAGCACGCCGAACTGGCCCTCGCCACCGCGCCCAAGGCCGGAGTGGACGTCAAGCGCGTGGCGGTCTGCTGGGCCCTGCTGGCCACCGGGCGTCTGCAAAAGGAGGACGCGGCCGGCGCGCGTGAGGCGCTCAAGCACATCGAGCCGCTCGACAAACAAATGTACACGCAGCTTGCAGCGCAGCTCGACGAAGTGGAAAAACAACTCGCGGCCATCAAGGAAGCCGCGCTGAAGCTGCAGCCCGGCAAGGAGCCGTTCCCGATCGAGGAACAAGACACGACCGGCAAGCCTGTGTCGCTCGCGGCGCTCAAAGGCAAAGTCGTAGTGATTGACTTCTGGGCCCCGTGGTGCGGGCCGTGCATGGCGGAAATGCCGGCCCTGGTCCAGCTTTACCAGGAACAGCATGCCCAAGGCCTGGAGATCATCGGTGTCAGCCTGGACAAGGATGCCGGCTCGCTGGAGGCCGCGGTCGCGGAGCACAGCATCCCCTGGGCCATCATCTCCGACCACAAAGGCGGGCAGAACGCGCTCGCGCGCAAATGGGGTATCCGCAGCATCCCGGCCACATTTGTGCTGGATCGCAAGGGCCTTATCCGCCATCTGGACCTGCGCGGGGCGCAGCTTGCCCAAGCCGTGGCAAAACTGCTTGGGGAAAAACCTTGAGCACTCCCACTTGACAGCTTGCCTCTGGGCGTGTAAAGTATCTTTAGTTGCCAGAT
>JBEKKG010000386.1:0-7012 GCA_050010835.1 Planctomycetota bacterium | reverse complement strand
CCTCCTTTGGGCTGCCGTAATTGGCAAAGTGCGCCATGTAGTAGTGGACGATGCCCAGCAGGAAGACAGCGTCGGCGTTCTTGCCGTCCAGGTCGAGCGCTTCGCGCGCCTTGTCGCCGGAAGTCTGGAGGTCGCCCCCGGTGAACAGCGCGAGATGGGAATCCAGGCACAGCAGGCGCGAGCGGAAGGCTTTGTTGTCGGGCAAAGCCACCCTCTCAGCCTGCTTGCCGCACCAGCGCGCTTCTTCCGCGGCGCCTTCCCTGGCCAGCAGCATGGCCTTCGCATAGTACAGGACGGCCGACCTGGGATACTTGGCCAGGTCCATCTTCTCCTTGGCGGACTCGGGCGGCCCCATCACGCCTTCGTGGTACGCCTCGTCATAGGCCTCCACCATTCCCGGGAGGGCGAAGTACACATCGGCACGGAAGAACTGCCGCTGGTCGGTCAACTCCACGTTTTTGCCTTCCGAGGGGTTCTTGCCGCGGGTCTGAATATCCTTGATCTCCGCGGAACGCGCCGTGACCAGCTTGTCTATCTGCGGATGGCCGAAAGAAGCGAGCGGTTCGTAAGCCTTCAACGCGGCCGCATAATCCCCGGCCTGGGAGGACTGCTCGGCGCGCTTGTCCGCTTCGTTGAACTGGGCCATGGCCTTGTCGGACATTTCCTTGCGGAAACGGTAGACACGCATTCCGGCATCGGTGCTGGACAACTCATCCGGGAACTTGTCCAGTTCCGCCAAGGCGCCTTTGTAATCCCCGCTCTCAGCCTTCTTCCTCGCGGCAGTGCCTGTGGCCTCCACCAACCCCTCCGCCTTCTTCTCCCGGCGCTGCCTCAAGGCTTTGAGCCGTTTGTCAATTGCGTTGAGCCAGTTGTCATCCTTCTCAAATTTCTTCTCCGCGTCCATCAGGCGCTGGAGTTGTTCGCTGAAAGCCTCCGGGTTGGCGCTCACATATTTCTCGTACTGGTTCAGCAGCCACGGCTTTTTCGACTGCGGGTCGTCGGGCTCGACGTCGGGGGGCGGGGGCGCTTTCTCCACGGCCTGCGGAACGGCCACGGTCTTCTTGTCTGCCGGCGCGGCTGTGGACTGCGAATCGGAAGGCTTGTTCTTCCCATGAAATATCAACGCGACGACAACGAGGGCCGCGAGGACGCCGCCGCCGGCGAGGATATAGAGATTGCGCCCGCTGAGCGCGCTCCCGCCCGCAGGCGCCGCGGAGGCGGCAGCCCCGCCAGTTGGGCGCGGCCTTGTCCGTGCCTGGGGAGCGGCCGGGCGTCCGGCTGGAGCGGCCGGAGGCGCAGGGTCGCGCCTCGCTGGGGCCGGCCTGGCGGCGGCCCGCGCGGGCCTCTCGCCAGCCTGGTCGGGCTTTTCCGGGGCGCGCGCGGCCTGGGCTGGGGCCGCTCTTCGTCCACTGGTTGCGGGCGCGGCAGGTTTCATGGGAGCACCTTCGGAGGGCGCCGGCTCGTCTGCTTGCCTGACCGGGCGCCCGCTGCCGGATTGTGCCATTGCCGTGTCCTCCACCTAAGTGTTTGGCCAGATGACTTGCGCAGTTGACGGAGAAGGCTCCCTTCTTCGGAAGTGGCTCAGCCGCCCTTGTTTATATACAAACTCCTGCCAATGTCTTCTCTCTTTTGTCTGAAAAAGACGTAACGGTCAAGTCTCAGAGCCGCGCGCGTCAGCAAGCGGACACGGGAATGCTCCGTTACCTGCGATGGGAGGAATGGGAAGAATGGGAATGATGGAACCGCTCTCATTCTTCCCATGTTTCCCATAGCACCTGACCTGGCGCTCTCCCAGGCCGCTTGCTGACGCGCGCGGCTCGGACACTGAGCGGCTACCAAGAAGGCTAAACCCTTGGCCTGCCCGATGCCTCGATTTCCTCAGCGATGACGGGCAAACTCGTGCGCCAGACGCCGGGCGGCACGTTCTCGGAGAGTTGAATCTCAAGGCGGCCCGAGTTGGCGCCTTGAGCCAGGATTTCGCGCGTCACGGCGCGGATGCCGCTGGGATCCTGCAAGTGCACGGATGACGGGAAGTTGATGAAGATGCGCATCTGTGGCCACATTGCCAGGGCCTGCCCAACGCTGGTGTCGTTGTCCGGCGGCGGGGACATGGAGTCCAGGCCGCGCAGACCCGATGAGCCGATCAAGTCCCACAGCGGCGCCAGATCGCCGTCCATGTGGCAGAAAGTATAGGCGCCGCTCTCCGCGAGGCGCGCGGACAACTCCTTGTACAGCGGCACGCAGAAGCGCTGGAATTGCGCGCGCCCGATCATCGGCGCGGTGATGTTGTCCGGGAAATCCACGAAGACCGGTTTCAAGCGGCAGGCACAGTCCAGGTACGCGCGGTTGATTTTCTCCAGCAGAGCGGCCGTGGCCAGCACGCGGTCTTCGTGCTCGGCGAAATGCCAGGCGAGATCCTGGATGTTGACCCACTCCACCCAGAGCTGCTGCCAGGCCGTGCGCTTCACCGCCAGCAGAGGCAGGCCGTCGTCACGCAGCTCGGCACACGCACGGTCGTAGTCCTTCCGGTCCAGAACGACTTCCGCTCCGCGCAGGTATTCGTCCAGCAGGTCGTAGTCTTTGAGTTCTGCGACGAAGTGCTTGTGCGTCGCGGCGCTGTGATACACAGGCTCAAAGAGGACTTCCTTCGTCAGCGTGCCCTTGGGCGTGATGAGGAACTGGCGTTCGCCCTCCGAACCGTTGCGCTGGAACTTCTCGCTCTTCCATTGGCAATGCGGCGTTTCCAGGCGCGCCGGCCCGCACCAGCGCAACAGGCCGATGCGCTCGCGCCCCAGCAGTTTCCAAACTTCCTCTTTCGGCAGGATGCCGTCGTACATGATGAACGGCACGCGGTCATGCGGCTCCCCGCGTATCACTGCCAACAAACGTTCGCGCATGGTCATAGGGTCACCGGGTCCTCAAAACCCTGCCATTCCTTGATTTCCTTCTCAAGAACTTTGTCCTTGTTGGCTTGTCTACAGGCGGCCTCCAGCGTTTTCTCGCGGGGCGGTTTGGCCGCCCGGAATTTTCTGGCCACCTGGTTCGGTTTGGACACTGTCAATCTCATGCGCTCAAATCATGCCTTATGGCGTGCGCTTGTCAACGGCTTCCCCGGTGAAGGTAAACTTGATCATAGCATGGAAAACTCGATTGCCCTGCGCAGCAAAAAACCGTATCGTGCGTCACTCTTTTCGATACCAGTGCCCCAGCCGTGCCATGGGGCTCTGTAGATGGAGCATTCCTATGCCGCGCGCGATTGCCCTATTCACTCTCCTCCTGCCTTTGCGCCTCGGCGCAGTAGGCGTATCCGAGGGGCCTGCGCCCGCGGACGCCGGCACCGCAGCCCTTGTGCGCGCGAACAACCACTTCGCGGTCAACCTGTACTTGAAACTTGCAGCGCGGAGCGGGAATGTCTGCTTCTCCCCCTTCAGCATCTCCACAGCGTTGGCCCTGGCCTCCGCCGGCGCTAATGGCCCAACGGCCACGGAAATGCTCGAAGCGCTCTGCTGGGACAAGGCGTGTCCCGATCGGCCGCACGCTTCCTTTGGCAGACTGTTGCAGGCGCTCGCCACCCAAAGTGACGGGGGCCAGCTTGCCATGGCAAACGGCATGTGGGTGAACCAAGGGGCAACGCCGAAACAGCCATTCCTGGATGTGGCACGAAAACACTACAGCGCCGAGGTAGTTCAGGCGGACTTCCGGGGCGATGCGGAAGGCGCGCGCCAAGGAATCAACACATGGATTTCAGAGCACACGCACGGGAAGATCTCCGATATGCTTGCGCAGGGGGCGTTGAGTGCCGGGACGACGCTCGCCTTGGCCAACGCCATCTATTTCTCAGGCAAGTGGGCCACGGAGTTCAAGAAGGAACGCACCACCAGCCGCAACTTCCTCGTTGGAGCAGACCGGCTGGTCCCTGTACCGATGATGTATCAGATGACGTACTTCCAGTACGCTGCCAATCCCACCTGTCAGGTGCTCGAAATGCCGTACCGGGGGACCACCTTGAGCATGGTGGTGCTGCTGCCTCAGAAAGATGTTGGCGTAGAAAAACTGGAAGCCGAGCTGAGCGCACGATCCCTCGAAGGATGGCTATCGCAATTGGAAAAGACCGCGGTCGCAGTGTACCTGCCGCGCTTCAAATTCAGTTGTGGTTACGACCTCATCCCCGCGCTCCGCGACCTTGGGATGAAGCGCGCGTTCACCGCGATGGCTGACTTCTCTGGCATGCGCAACGAACCGATGTGGATCTACCTCGTCAGGCATCATTCCTGCGTGGATGTTGACGAACAGGGAACGGTGGCAGCCGCCGGCACCGTCGTAGCGCTTTCGAAGAATGGCGGCAGACACCCTGTGTACTTCTGGGCTGATCACCCCTTCCTCTTCCTCATCCGCGACACCAAATCGGGCACAGTTCTCTTCATCGGGCGGCTGTCAGACCCTCCCGAACGCGCGACCGAAGCACCACGCGAAGCAGAGCCACGCGCACCGGAAGAGGAGCTACACCCGAAAAAGTAGCCAAGCGTGTGCCGCGGTTTGTCCGCGGGGGTTGCCAGTTCCTACCTCCCCCACCCCCCATACCGCGGGTGCCGTTTGCTCAGCGGCAACTGCACGGGCTTGTGGGTGGCCGCGGAGTGGTACATGGCGGTGACCAATTCCAGCGCATTGTGTGCGTCGGCGAGCGTCACGGGCAACTCGCGGCCCTCCGTCAGCGACTTGTGCAGGCGGCTGAACTGGCCTTCGTAGCCTTCCGGTTGGGGAACGAAACGGGCCAGCGCTTCATCTATCTTCGTCTGCAGCTCCGGCGTGTCCCCGGTGAACTTCCACGGGTCGCAGCCGCTCTTGTACGGCGCCGTGTGGCTTTCGGCCGCCAAGCCGGCGAAACAGAAACGCAAACGCGAAATCTCCTCGGCACTGCCCAGCGTCACCGACAGCGAGGCCAGGGAACCGTCGCTCATCTCCAGCGACACGGAGGCGCAGTCCTCGGTCTCAATCGGGTTGACGCGCGTGGCGGTGCGCGCAAAGACGCGCCGGGCCGGCCCCAGCGCATAGTACAGCCCGTCGTGCGCATGAATGGCGTGGCCCAGCAGGCAGCCGCCGAGTTCCGATTTCCACTTGCCGCGCCAGGGCACAGCGTAGTAGTCGCTGCGCCGCCGCCAGGATGTTTCCACCGTGGACAGGTAGGCCTTCCCCGCCAGTCCCTGCTCGATCAGATACTTGAGCTTCTGCAAGCCGTGGCCGAAGCGGTACTGAAAGATCGGCATGAGCCGCTTGCCCGAGCGTTGCTCGGCTGCCGCCAGTTCGTCAACTTCCTTCAGCGAACCTACCAGCGGCTTCTCACAGATCGCGTGCTTGCCTGCGGCCAGCGCGGCCCGGCACTGGGCATAGTGCAGATGCGGAGGGGTGCAGATATCAATGATGTCCACGTCTTCGCGCCCGCACAGCTCCGCGAAGTCAGTCACAACTTCGGCCGGCCTGGCCGGCTGCTGGTCCGGCTTGGCGCCGCCGGCGGGATACAGGCCGTAGGAGACGCTGCCCTGGGCAAGCTGCCCGGCCTTGGCGCGGTCCACGTCGCAGATGGCGCGCAGCTCGAACAGGCCGCCCAAGGCGCGCCATGCCGCGGCATGAGCCGCCCCTATGCCGCAGCCCACCACAGCAACTCTGAACACCTGGCCCATCTATCCTCCCTTGAGGTTGCCCAGTTTCTGTGCCTGCGCCTGCGCGCGCAGAGCCAGTTCCGAGGCGAGGAAGACCTGCGCCTGGCTCATCGCCGTCTCGGTGCGCTCCAGCACGTCCTCCACCAGTTTGGCCCCGCACGTCAGCGCGACGTCCTTGCAGTCCAGGCAGCGGGTGCCCTTGTGGTCGCAGAGGAACAGGTGGTCGCCGCCCGGCCGGCCCGCGAGGTCGCAGTATTTCCGGGCTTCTATGAAGCCCTCCGTGCCCAGCAGAAACAGCCGGCCGTCGCCCCAGGTCTCCAGGCCGTCCGGCGTGTACCAATCCACGCGGAAGTAGCCTGTGGCCTGTTCGCTGCGCAAGACCATGTCGCCGAAGTCCTCCAAGCCGGGGTATTGCGGGAACTTGAAGTTGCCGACCTGCGAGGCGACCACTTCCACCGAAGTGGAGCCGGTGAATTGGAGGAACTGGTCCAGTTGATGCGAGGCAATGTCACACAGGATCCCGCCATACTGCTCGCGTTTGAAGAACCACTCGGGCCGGCTGGGCACATTGGCGCGGTGCGGTCCCAGCCCCAGCATCTGCACGACTTTGCCGATGGCGCCGGCGGCCACCAGTTCGCCGGCCTTCACCGTGGCGCGGCTCTCGAACCGCTCCCCAAAATAGATCCAGTATGCGCGTTTCGTCTCCGCCTGCACGCGCCGGACTTCCGCGAGCTGTTCGAGGGTGGTGAAACCGGGTTTGTCGGCGAAGAAATCCTTGCCGTGCAGCAGCGCCTCGGCGCCCAGCGCCGCCCGCGCGTTGGGCACTGCCGCTGAGGCGATCAGTTGGATCGAGTTGTCTTCCAGAATCTCGGCGGCCGCGCGTGCGCGCTTGGCCTGCGGAAACTCCTTTTGAAACGCCGCGCTCAGATCCTCTTCAGGCGCAAAGAACGACACCAGTTCGGCGCCCGCGGCCAGCAGCAACCTGGTCTGCCCGTGAATGTGCCCATGGTTAAGACCAATTGCCGCGAATCTAACCTTGCTACTCACAGGAGATCCCTCCCGATTCCGGGGACACGATCCCGATTTCCAAACAGCCGGAAATCGGGTCATGTCCCCGGAATCTCAATACACCATAGCGCAGCGCGTCAGAGCCGCAACCAAAAGGCCCGCCAGACACGGAAACACTGGAGACACGGAGAAACGGTCACGTGTCTCCGTTTCGCCGTTTCGCCGTGTCTCGGGTGCATGTCAGTAAATGTACCGCGGGCGTCCCGCCCGCTCGTGGCAGGCTGGCAGAATCCGAGGGCAAAGGCGGGCGGGACGCCCGCGGTACGCTCTGCCTCGTGCATTTACTG